>NZ_JAEUFG010000017.1 GCF_018588585.1 Bacillus sp. SM2101 | reverse complement strand
AAATTAAGCAATATATGATTTATTACAATAAATACAGATATCAATGGAATTTAAAGAAGATGACCCCTGTTCAATACAGAGATCACCTTCTTAATGTAGCCTAGGCTTTTTTTAAAATGTCCTTTACAAAGGGTACACTTTAACTAGAGTTCGTGGCCTCTTTTGTTCTGAAACATGATAACTAACATCTAGAGCCAGTTACTATGGTGCAAATTTGGTAATAATTGCAACAAAGTTTGCGAAAAGAGTCTTACATAAATATTGCTGCTTTTATCTACAAGATTACACGATATGCAATTCTATAAATTTGTCATATTGTTCTCAAATTGTATTTAAACCTCATTCATCCTGTGAATAACAACAACCGATGCAAAGCAGCCATTATATACACTAGTCGCTAAATTTTCTGATCATTGAACGAACTGGAGTTATTTCTGATATTTTCAACCAATCATCGTGATCAAAGAAATCTTCATACTGAGATAGAAACTCTTCTACTGTTCTATGAAAAGAATCATTCCACCTTAATAGATGAATAAATTCTTCTCTTGTTCCAGTAAAACCGTATAGATCTTTTATTCGGTTTATCATATCCGCTTGCCACACTGCTGGAATAGTAGAAATGCTTGGAATATCATTATAACGATAATATGTTCCATCTAACTTCAGAGCATATGGATAATAATATGCATACACTTTTTCAAACGTTTCTCCTGTTTGAAGTGTTAGTTTTCTATTAAGATGTTCTCTAAGTTCATATCCGGTTTCTGTTCTATCCATAAGTTCAAGTTGATCCTTATCCATGAATGTTAGCCAAATTTCCGTTTGTGCCCCACGATTTGGTGCAATTACTGCTGGTAATGCCCCGTAAGGAGCTAAAAATGGGCCAAAAACAATATCTGAATCAAGCATCGTACCTTTCATACAAATGAGTATTTGTTTCGAGTTTTGATTTAAGCCAAATTTGTACACAAGTTGTGCAATACATACGTTTGATCCATAAGCAACAACTGGAAATCTATCATCGATCGCACTTACTCCCTCTGTCTCTAACAATTCCCCAATATTAAGTATCGCTCCATCGCCCGTTAAAAATGAACCTAGTGGGTGACTATTATTTGCAACATGAACTGAAAGTTGTTCAATTTTAGTATTATTTGATTCTTCAATTTTATGTACTCTGCCATTCATAAAAACAAATGAACTAGGTGGTCTTGGTCCTGGATAAATGTCTGGGTGGTCATAAGGGCTAATAGTAAACGGCTTGTTTTCACGGTACAAAAACATTTCTCCCCTTTTGAATTCATGTAATTTTATGTTTGTATTTTGTTAACTAATCTTAGCTAATTTTCGAAAACTTTAAAATAATAGCTTACTTCATTACCGTTTCATGGTACTATATAAACAATTTAAGCAATTAACGTAACAAAACATTTTTGAGGAGGATATTACGTGATGCGTGCATACAACTTTAATGCTGGACCATCTGCACTACCACTAGAAGTTCTACAAATCGCTCAACAAGAGTTAGTAAATTTCCAAGGAACTGGGATGTCTGTGATGGAGCTTAGTCATCGTAGTAAAGAATATGACGCCGTTCATGAAAAAGCGAAAACTCTACTAAAACAATTACTTAACATCTCAGATGAATATGAAGTTTTATTTCTTCAAGGTGGGGCTAGTCTTCAATTTACAATGATTCCAATGAATTTACTTTCCAAAAATACAGTTGCTAACTATGTTTTGACAGGATCTTGGTCTGAGAAAGCCTTAGCTGAAGCTAAAAAAATCGGGCATGTCCATGTATCTGCATCTAGTAAAGAAAATCAATACAAACACATTCCATCAATTAATGATTTAGAAATAAGTGATAATGCTGCTTATTTACATGTTACTTCAAATAATACGATTTATGGTACCCAATGGTCGGAATATCCACAGTTAAATAATGTTGAGCTTATTGCCGATATGTCTAGTGATATTTTAAGCCATGAAATTAATGTGGAGCAATTCTCGATGATTTATGCTGGTGCACAAAAAAATCTAGGACCATCTGGTGTAACGGTTGTCATTCTAAAAAAAGAGCTACTCACTAACAGCACTAATGAATTACCTACGATGCTAAACTATCGTACGCATGCTGACAAAAATTCCTTATATAACACTCCTCCTACATTTGCTATATATACTTTATCACTTGTTCTCGAGTGGTTAGCTAATAGCGGTGGTGTGAAAGGAATAGAGAGAGTTAATAATGAAAAAGCTTCTCTTCTATACAGTTGTATTGACGATAGTAATGGGTTTTATAAGCCTCATGCAAAGATGGATAGTAGGTCAAAAATGAACGTAACATTTACATTACCTTCTGAAGAGTTAACAAAGAAATTTCTCGTCGAGGCAAAAGAAAAAGGCTTTATCGGTTTGAGTGGACACCGCTCTGTAGGAGGGTGTCGTGCATCAATTTATAACGCTGTACCACTAGAAGCTTGTGAAACCTTAGCATATTTCATGAACGACTTTTATAAGAGGAACCAGCTCTAAACGCTAAAATCTTTTATAAAATGAAATTTATAAAAACCCCGATCTTTGGTCGGGGTTTCATCATCTAAAGTAAATGATTGATAGAGCTAATAGCAAACAAACAAATCCACCTCCACCTAGGACAGCTGCTTTTTGACGAAGTATTTGTTTAGGTGGGTAGGCGACAGCTCTTTGAATTAGTGAGAAATAATTTATCATGCCAACAAAGAATAATAGACTTAAAACGAACAATAACAAGATTAACACTGTCAATGCAGTCCCCCCTTTAATTGATATTATGGTGTTTTAAGAATAACTATGTGTTTTGATTTAAATAAATTTCGTTTATTTTAAAATTTCCGAAATTTAATCCTTTATTAATTTTTATTTTATTGGCATAATAGATTGTAATAAAAAATCCAAAGAAAAGTAGGTGACTAGTTGTGACGAAAGAAAATAATTTTTCTATGAAAGAAGCAATGTTATTTAGCCAAAGAATGGCTCAACTCGGTAAAGCACTATGGAAGACTATCGAAAAGGATTGGCAACACTGGATCAAACCATATGATTTAAATATTAATGAACATCATATACTATGGATTGCTTACCATTTAAATGGTGCCTCCATCTCAGAGATTGCAAAATTCGGAGTCATGCACGTTTCAACTGCCTTCAACTTTTCTAAGAAATTGGAAGAACGAAATTTATTGCAATTTTCCAAAAAAGAGAATGATAAAAGAAATACCTATGTAAAAATTACTAGTCAAGGAGAAGAAATATTATTAGAGTTAATGGAGAGTTATGATCCAACAAGACATTCTACCTTTCAAGGTGCACTTCCAATAAAAGATTTATACGGGAAATTCCCTGAACTTACTGATGTAATGTGTATCATTCGTAGTATATACGGAGACGATTTCATGAGGATATTTGAAAAATCTTTTGAGAATATTGAAAAAGAATTTGTTGAAGTAGATGGAAAAATTAGAAAGCACAATCAGCTACAAGAAGTTATTGAAGATAACTAAAGTCTATTTTAATAATTTCATAAATTCTTCCATCAACGGAGTGTACATTTGTTGTTTTAACATAGCAGTTACTGTATCTTTTACATTCATTTTAAATTGGATTGTTTTGGAAAATTCGATAAGAAGCGGGGTAAATACTAATAGGCCTTCCGCTTTTTGTTCTTCAAGTTTTATGCTCAATTTTTCACAAATTGATAGAATTTCATCTACATCTTCTTTTGATAATTGTTCCTTGATGACCATTTGATAAAATGGCATATGATCTTCTTCAACCATTTTTAGTAACAGTGTTTGATAATACTCTATCTTTTCTATTCGACCAATAAATTCGTCCATACTACTATTCCCTTCCATAGCATTTACTTTTAATTTTTCCATATTTCTAATACAATAATATCTAAAAAGATACATGAGTACCAACATCTTTTCATAAGTTCTCTATAACAACTATTTTTCATAAAATTTGTTCGTAACCTTGTAGCTATGGTTCCTAAATTAGAAGATTACGTAATAGTCATCGTTTAAACAAGAATAGAAGACATGAAATCTATTTTATACATGCTTTTTAGTACTAAAACCTTAGACTAAGCATAAATATTGATAGTTTTGTAACAGCTATTGATTTTTTCAACAAATGAGCGTAAAGTATGTTTGTAAGTTCGTAGATTATAGATTATAGATTTTATATTATAACTCATTTAGGACTGCAATCTTATAGTTCGGAAGGTGATTATATGAATTGTTGGAAAACAATCAATTTTTCTCGAGATGTTGGATTCCATCGAATCATACTCATTTCACTATTAACCATGTTAAGTACATTTATATTATTTTATTTACCATTAAATTTATATTACTCTTCAACTAAGTTGCATGGGGATAGATTTATTTATTTTATCATAGCATTACTTATGACTATAGTATTTCATAAATGCTTGCATGCTATACCTCTTATACTTATGAGAAAGAAAGTAAAAATTGAATTAAAATGGGTTACAATCATTCCCATTTTCACGGTGCGATTTTGCAATATGATATCTAAACCAATGTCTATAATGGTGTTTTTAACACCGTTTGTCATGTTTACATCCATATGCTTGCTTCTAGCTGTGATGTTCCCAAGCTATATCCACTATTTTTCAATTATCGCAGCAGCTAACTTAGGTTTGTGTGTACCAGACTTTATATGCTTAAAGCAATTTATAAGTGCTCCTAAACGCTCAGTTATTGAAGAAATTGAAGACGGATATGATATTTTAGTAAAAAGTAATTAACTCTACAGGTACTTACTACAATAGCTTTCTTAAGGGCATCCAACAAAAATGGGTGCTCTTCACTATTTTTCAGAGTTCACTTACAGGGTAGTTCACTCATTTTCAGTAAGTAAAGCGTGTTATCGTTAATTATAGCTTTTCTTACATGGCTGTTTTCGCATTGATTGTTGTTTTTCTTTATAAAATATAATCACGTATACATCTAGCGTTTGGCATCTTTTCTATTTTTACAATTATTGAGCTTTTACGAAAAGATCCTCTTACTAAGACATAAACGCGAATAAAATTAGTGTTTACGCCATCTTTTCTTCTTAAACTTAATGCAATCGTATAAACCAATATTTAGCTTTATAAAATATATAAAATACCAACAAATTTTACGAAAAAAGCTAAATAATGACGTGTGTATAAGACCGTTGATCAAAAGCTTTAATACAATAACAAAGCATAAGGGTATCTTTTTTGCTAAATTTTTGATATTGTTATAAACATATACAAAATGTAGCATCATCAATTAAATTCCAGGGAGGGAATCTCAAATTGCTAATATATTTTATTCCTTTCGCTTTATTTGTCCTATATTATATTAATAAATTAACAAACAGTTTATGTATTCAAAAAGAGATTCCTGAAGAGCGCCAGCCAAAAGTATTTCGAACAATCAATGTCCTTATAACCATCCTGCTACTTTCATCATACGTTGAGGTCATGTACACTTGATAACTCATTACCCTAACTAAACGATCAAGTTGACTTTTAAATTTTTATAGTTTTCACTTCAAAGCTGACAAATTATTTTGTCAGCTTTTGCTGTTTTTTACTAAGTCCCTTTTCATAGACTTTTTTCACTTGTATTGGATTAACTATTGTGTACTTTATAATTTTTATAGTCTTTAGAGGAAAAAAGATAACACCAACGTTAGTTATATTCTTTTTGAGCTCTAATTACGACAAGGAACAATTAATGCGCAGTCAACTTTTACTAAAGCTCTTAGCGTTAGTTTTGTTGTTTACTTCAATGTGAGTAACTAATGTATACTATTTAATTTCTTTAGTCTTTAGAGAAGAAAAGAACCCCGACCTTTAAGCGCTCTTATTACGATCAACAGCAATTCATTCGATAACCGCCTTACATAGAGCTGTTAACGAAAATTATGTGCCAATCGTCATGAAGACATGATATCCAGTTTTTATATCTAAGCATGAAAAACAATATTTATTAGCTAAGCTCTTTTCGTAAACTTTGTTGCTATTTTTATCAATTTAGTATTAAAAAGTGGTTTTAAATTATTAGTCATCGTAATACAGAAGAAAAGATGCCACGAACTCTAATTGCGTACGGTTTATTTCTTAATACGAAAAACAACAATCATTGCGAAAACAGCCATTAGATAAGGTCTTTACAAATACAAACACTATATTTGAAGTAGATCTCCTTATCATTTCCGATGTTTATAATATCACTGGAACTATGAGTTTGAATTCTAAATACAGTAACGACTAATGATGAAACTACGATACAAGATCTTCTATTTCTGTAAGGACTAAAAAATAAAATAATTTCTTTCTCATTTCAAAATATGTTATAGTAGTTGTTGTGGCTTAGATATCATTTAATTTACCGATATAGGAGTGTTTTTAATGAAGAAAATGTTTATCGCATTCACAGCAGCAGCAAGTATATTTGCGCTTTCTGCATGTAATAATGCTGGAGATAGTGAAGTGATCGTAGAAACAAGTGCAGGAAATATTACTAAAGATGAATTTTATGATGTAATGAAGGATCGCGTTGGTGAAGATGTTTTAAGAGAAATCGTATTTACTAAGGTCTTAGAGGACAAATACGAAGTTACAGATGAGGAAATTAACGAACAACTTCAAACAATAAAAGATCAGTACGGGGAACAATTTGAAATGCTTCTTCAGCAATATGGTTATCAAGATGAAGAGCAACTTAAAGAAACGATTAAATTAGGACTATTATCAGAAAAAGCTGCAACAGAGCGTGAAGATGAAATCGAAGTTACTGACGATGAAATTAAACAGTTACATGACAGCATGGAAGGGCAAATTAAAGCTAGTCATATATTAGTTACTGATGAAGAAACAGCAAAAGAAGTGAAGGACAAGCTTGATCAAGGTGAATCATTTGAAGACTTAGCGAAAGAGTACTCTACTGATACTTCTGCTGCAAACGGTGGAGACTTAGGTTGGTTCGGAAAAGGACAAATGGTACCTGAATTTGAAGAAGCTGCATTTGCGTTAAAAGAAGGCGAAATAAGCGATATTGTACAAACTGAACACGGATTTCATATTATCATGTTAACAGAAACTGTTAAACCACTTGATGAAATGAAAGATGAGCTTACTCAGCAGATTCGCGAATCTAAAATGCGTCAACCAGATTTTGTTGATAAGATAATGTTAGAAGACGTAGAGGCTGCTAAAGTAAAAGTGAAAGACGATGATTTAAAAGATATATTTAAAACGAATGAGTAATAAACAAAATGTACTATATAACAAAGCAAAACGCTCGTAATTAATTACGAGCGTTTTACTTCCTCTTCATTAATGATCTCATGATTCATGTTTCGCTTCTCACGCTCTTTTTTCATTCTCTCCATGTACACATTTCCTTCTCTCTCAATATAGGATTGTTCTATTTTCCGCTCCTTCATCGTAATATGAAAGGACATATACCCAGAAAACAAAATCCCTAAGATGACCAAAAATACCCACCAAGGAATGATAAACATGCTTTATCCCCTGCCTTTAACTCAAGATTCAATGACTGTTGTCGAATGAATCGTTACTTAGATACAAATCATTAGTAACGATTGGACTTCAATAAAGAGCCTACAAATTTAAAGTAGACGCTCGTACACCCTCTAGCTGTACTTCTAACTCTTTATTGATTATATGCATAGGGACAAGCATTTATCACTGTTGCAATAGACAAGATATAGTGTTTATTGCTATTGAAGGTGGATATAGTGAACAGCTAGTTTTGAGCTAAGCTGTTAGGTGTTAAGCTCTACTTGTGAAAAGTAGGCTTATAAAATGATCTATTGTCAAGCGCAAAAACCCTTTCGCTAAACTCTCCTGGCTTCACACGTTCTAGTGCACGGTCCAGCATATTCATTTTGGCATCTATATTGTCAATATAATGCAATATTTCTGCTTCCTTTATCATTGGTGGCTTTGGACTCCCCCATTCGGCTTTGCCATGATGGCTCAAAGTCAAATGCTGGAGTACCATTACTTCTTCACCATCAATACCGAGCTCATCAGCTGCTTTACCTATTTCATTTACCATGATGGTAATATGACCTAGTAAATTACCTTCTACAGTATAAACTGTTGAGATAGGTCCAGATAATTCAATTACCTTTCCTAAATCATGTAAAATCACACCTGCATATAACAAGTCTTTATCTAGAGAAGGATATTGGTTAGCAATTGCTTTGGCTAAATCGAGCATGGAAACGACATGATATGCAAGTCCAGAGACAAACTCATGATGATTTTTTGTAGCAGCTGGATACTCTAAAAAAGATTGTTGATATTTTTTTAATAGATGCCGAGTAATCCGCTGGATATTGGGATTTTTCATTTCAAATATAAATTGGGTTATACTGTCTATCATTGACTCTTTTGACAGAGGGGCTATCTCGATAAAATCAGACATTTTAACTCCATCACTTTGATTCGCAGGACGAATGTTACGAAGCTTTAATTGATTTCTTCCTCTGTAATTATGTATATCTCCAACAACTTTAACAATATTTTCACCTGCATATACGTCCTCATCTTCAGTGGAAGCATCCCACAGCTTTGCTTCAATATCACCACTTTTATCTTGTAAGATTAACGTTAAAAATGGCTTTCCATTACTAGCTATACCTTTTGTTGCAGATTTTATTAATAGAAACACATCAACCTGCTCACCAACATCAAAATGTAAAATTCCTTTCGACGACATGTATTCACTCCCCCTCATTCACTTATATATAAGTTCATTTCATTATATCATGATTCATTAATCCTCGACGTGAATAGTAACTTTCCGCTGTTTATTATATAACCAAACTTTCATTGAAATCATCCCAATTACCATGATCAATGCTCCAAAGAAATATGGTAAATGTATATTTGCCTCGAACAAATTACCTGCAATTAACGGACCTGCAACATTTCCTAAGCTTAGAAACGAATTATTTAACCCCATGACCATACCTTGTTTATTACCAGCAAGCTTAGAAATAAGAGAGTTTAGTGCTGGACGCAAAATTGAATTCCCAAGGAAGAAAATACTAGTTGTCAAAATAACCATGCTGTAACTCTTGGCAAATGTCATGATTACGAAGCCAATCGCACTAAGCAACAACGACCCTGTTACTACTCTTTCATCTCCAAAGCGATTTACTAACTTACCTACTATAACTCCTTGTGCAATTGTACCAATTAACCCTACAATGAGTATAATCGTTCCTACTTCACTTGGACTGTATTGATACCGTTCCATCGAATAATACCCAAAGATTGACTGAAAATTTGCTAAACCAAAACTCATGATAAAAACGAGCACTAATAGGAAACCTACAGGACTGACAAGCGCTTTAGCTAATAGCTCAAAGTGGTTAGAAGATTTTTCTTGTGTTTGAGTTTGAGCTCGCATATCCTTCGTATACGATTCTGGTAAGATAAGCATTGATACAACCCCTGCTATAGTCGCTGCTATGCCAGCAAATAAAAATGGATAAGATAAATCAAATTCTGCTAACCATCCCCCAATACCAGGACCAACTACAATACCTAAGCCCATTGCGGCTCCGAGAATACCCATTCCTTGACCACGTTTGTCTTCACTTGTTACATCTGATACATATGCCATTGCGGTTGGCATAAGAGCAGAACCAAATGTTCCAGCAAGAATTCTAGACAAGAATAGCATCCACAAGCCTGTTGCGTAAGCAAATATAAATTCAGCTACAGCAAAACCAAAGAGGCCGATTGTAATAAGAGGCTTTCTGCCAATTTTATCAGAGAGGCGCCCCCAAAGAGGTGCAAATAAAAATTGCATAAACGCAAAAACAGCAACAAGCATCCCTAATACTCTAGCATTAGCATTGAATGCTTCTACGTAGAAAGGTAATATTGGAATGACTAAGCCAATCCCTACCATAATAATAAATAAATTAATACTTAACAACAAAAGTGGACCACGTTTAAATGTGGATTCGTGTGTTGAATTCATATACCTATCCTTTCAGTCTTATTTTCCAATAAGATAATTTCGTTTTCATGAAAATAGTCAAGTATATATTCATGACATGTAAAAAATAAAACCTGATGCTTTTTAGCTATATCTCTAATTAGCTCGACTGACTTCGCTAACCGATCTCGATCAAAATTTACGAAGCTATCGTCAATAATAATCGGGAACTTTTCTCCTTTCCCTACTTGCTCTGCAAGTGCTAGACGTAGTGCTACATACATTTGTTCGGTAGTTGCTTGACTTACTTCATTAGGTTGGAAAAAAAGGCCATCCTTACGTTTTAATAAAAAGCTATTGTTTTCATTTGGAGGCAACACTTCGATATACTCTCCATTCGTTAATAATTTCATATTTGCTGTCGTGTTTTTTAGTACATTGGGTAGACGTACATGACGATAATGATCGATTGTATTCGTAAGAATTTTTTTTGCTATTGCATAGCTCGCCCATTTTTTCGCTTCCTCTTGAAGCTGTGACTTTTCACTCTCAAATTTATGTAGTAGTTCAGCATATGTTCCTCCTTCTTCAAGCTGAGAAAGAAGGACCTTTAATTCTGAGAGTTCTTCAATAAAACTTTGTTCTTTCATAATTATGCTTTTAAGCTCGTTATCATACTTCTCAACCTGCTCTGGTAAAGGTGCTACATCTCTAGGGAGTTGATTAGTTAACTCATCTCCACGTTGAGTTAAAATTTGAGCCTCAACGATAGCTAGTCTCTCTAAGATTTGTTGACTATCTTTAAAAGCCTTCTCTTTCAAACGAAATTGCTCTTCATCTTGGACTTCAGCAAGTTGGAATAAATGTACAATATCATTGTGCAAATGATTTTTTTTAGCCGTAATCTCATGCAGTTCATCGTCTAATGAATTTATGCTATTTGCTTTTTCTCGCAACAGCCTTTTTTTATCCTTTTCTTTCGTTAACCGCTTATCAATATTGTATAGCGTTACACTCATATCTTTATCATTCTTTTTGATTTGGAATAAATCTGCTAACTCAGCCACTTTAGCATCAAATTCATTCATATCATGTTCTAACAATTGTTTTTTTTCAGCTATCAATTGCTTTCCTATTATCAGTTCTTTTATTTTCTCTATAATAAGTAATATTTCATATAATTGCTTTGCTGAAACATCCTCTTTAATAGGAAATCCTAAATCTAAATTATGCAACTTCTTAGAAAATGCAAACTTGTCCCGTTCCCAATCTGTATATTTCTTAACGATCTTTTCATATGTTCTACCACGTTGTTCAACTGCTAATTTTTCAATCTCAAGTAATTGACTATAATGGTCATCTTTCGCTAACATTCGTTCTAAGTCTGAAAGGTGATCATTAGACAAATTTAAAAGTTGTTGCCTATTTTCATCAATAGCGCTTATTATCTCAGCTTTTTCTTTCTCAAGCTCATTTAACAATATTTTTTCGGACGGCGAATTGAATCTAAGTAACAGTGGGATAAACAGGAAAATAATCCCACCTAATAACATGATCCATTTACCAGTAAAGATCGCTCCTCCAACAAGCCCAACAAGCAACAAGATACTCAAAAAACTGACCAAATTTATCTGTTGTTTTTTCTTCTTTTCAACAAATTTAATCGTATCAACTTTACGAGTTAAGCGAGTATAACTCTTTGCTAAATGTTCCTGTTCATGCTGTAACACTTGCAGTGAACTATGCTGAGCAATTTGTTTCTCATACTTGTCACGCTGTTCATCCTGTAAGGTTTGTTGTTCAAATTCAATGATCTTTTGTTCGCTTTCTTCTAAATCTTCCTTTGCACGATTAAACCGCTCATCTAACACTCGTTTGTCATGAGCCAGTTCTTCTTCAACTGTTATAAGGGTAGAAAGTTGATCTTTTTTTAGTATACCTGCATCGATTTGAAGAATATGTGCTTCGTCAAGATCAAAGGGTAACTTTGCAAACTCAAAATGTAACTCTTTTTGCTGCTGATCAATTTGAACAGATAATTCATTTTGCCTTTCCAACATCGCTTGAAATAAGCTGTAATTCGACTTGACCTCTTGAACTTTTTCTTCAGCTATTAACATGCTTTCAACTACCGCTTCATTTTGCTGCACTTCCACAAGGTCTCTTCTTTTTGCTATTAAAGTATCATATTGTGCTTCATAAGCTCTTTTTTCAGCATATAGTTGTTCAAAGCGGACAAGTCCATCAGCAGGAAAAGGATGATATGTCGGTAGCTTGTCTAATTGTGTACGATATAATGCTCTCTTTTCAAACAATGGCTGTAGCTCAGTTAGTTTTTTTACGATTACTGTTTCTTGTTCAATCCTTTTTTTATTTACCTTTATTGTTTGTAATTCTTCCTTTATAACTGTCGTTCGATTCATTAAATTTTTGTATTGATTACTTTTTTCCTGCCATTGTAGAAGCTGTTTATTCTGTTCAGCTAGTTGAGGTAGCATCTCGTTAATCAGCGGTTTTCTACCATTTGGCTTAAAATACTCATCTATCTTTTTTGAAAGTTTCTGCTCAGCTGAAAGAATGGCATCCGTTCCTACAGCGCCAGAGGAAAATAAATAACGACCCAAATCCTCAGTTTTCATTGTATGTATATTTTGTAAGCCATGAATATTAAATGAAAATATCGACTGATAGTTTGATTTATCCATACCTTGAACAATCATTTGCAGTGCTTCTTCTCCAGCCTTTGTACCATCAGAAAACGTCACTGTAACAGCTCTTTCACCTTTTCTTAATAACCTTTCAACAGTTACAACACCATACTTCTCTGTTTCAAGCACAAGGCGACCACCATAATTGCTCCCTAATCTTGGCTTGTATCGATTTTCACTCTGTTGCTTAGTAGGAAAACCAAATAACATACTATGAATAAATGAGTGAAGTGTAGATTTTCCTGCCTCATTTTTCCCATAAAAAACTTGAATATCACCAAGTGGCTGTAAGTCTATATGATCAAGCTTTCCATATCCATAAATGTATATACCGATAATTTTCATGTTCATCACCCGCTTATTTCCATGATTAATATAATTCTCTGAATAATAACTTCTGAGCCTCGTTATGAATTTCACGAATATCTTCTTCAGAAAACTCTGTAAGGTATTTACGTGCTTGAGAGTGAGAAAATAGCGGTTTGAGAACTTCTTCATATTCTTCGAACTCGCTTATCATAGTAACTAAATCTTTAAGAAAAGGAGATTGCGCAATGTTCTTATCCTCAATACCTTCACTAGTATTAACGATCGTTTTGTCAACCCAGACAAAATCTTGCCTTTCCTCTTCACCATCAACTATGATTAATAAGAAATCCTCTAACTGTGCTTCATTTTGCAATACTTTATGAAGTGGTCCTGATCCAATAAACTCAATAGATAGTAGAGTACCATTATTCCTTGATCGAATCTCTTCGAATTTTGTATAGCTTACGTTTAACAATTCCTCAAATGTTTCAAGTTGCGCTATGTTAATTTCTAATTGATCCCAAATGAGATTTGTAGTTGGATGAAAAGAATAAGATACGTCTGTTGTAGATAGGTTCACTAAATAACAACCTTTTTCACCATGCTCCTTTCGATGCCTACCTTGAGTATTCCCCGGATATATAATTGGAGGGTTATCACACAGAACTTGACGTTGATGGATATGGCCTAATGCCCAATAATCAAAGTCTTTTTCAATGAGTTGTCTAACTGTAAACGGGGCGTAATTATTATGTTCTGTTTGTCCTTCAGAACTGCCGTGTAGGATCCCAATATGAAATTTTACTTCTCCTTGCTTGTTATACAGGTCAGTCATATTGTTACGTACAGATCTGTTTCGATAACTAAACCCATATAAATTGACAAGCTCTTTTCCTTCTTTTTTATAAGTCTTACATTCAACTGTTTCATCAGAAAAAATATGTACATTTTCAGGCCACGTTATATCTATCCATGATCCATTAGTATAATCATGATTCCCGTGCACAATATATACTTCTATTTGTGCTTTTTTTAATCTTTCCATTTCTTTCCTCAATCGAGTTTGGGCTCTTATGCTTCGATCCTCTTGGTCATAAATATCACCTGCTAGAATAACAAAATCTACTTGTTCTTTTATTGCTATATCAACAAGATTTGTTAAAGCAATAAATGTACTATCCATTACTCGTTGAAATATTTGTGTGGGAAGCTTTTTTAATCCAACAAAAGGACTATCCAAATGCAAATCTGCTGCATGTAGAAATTTGATTTGCTCCATATAAACTTGCTCCTTTTAAACAACTAGTTACTATTATTATAATTCTATTTATTTTACCATATGTTGCTGTTAAACCCCTCTTTTTCGTAAATCACGAAAGTATACCGTTATCTTAGCTCTATACAGGCCTATAAAGCATTTTTTGATTGATCATATAACAAAAAAATGCAATCACTTGAAGGTTTATTTTCTAAGTAAAAGTAATTTCATAGTTATTGTTACGAGTATTTGTTGTTGATGCTCAATGTAATCGAGCCTCCTTTTTGTCACTATACCTCTGCTCAAACAATTTTCAGCCCTAATACAATATCATCACGTGCTAAGTACGAACTACTACAGATGCATAAGCTTTCCTTGGCAAATCTATATAAATGTCTATTGAAAAGCATTTTCAAAGTAGTAGTTACATACATTGTGTATATGTAGATCATCATGTTTTATCATTCTACTAAGTCTAAATTCAAGCCAAATGATATAACGATTAGATGTTATTCTACTTCGTTCACATAGGCTGTTTTCGTAGACTCTGTTGCTATTGTTATTGAATTAGTACCATAGTCACGTTTTACATCAGAAAAGATGTCACGAACGCTAGTTGACTACGTATTTATTTCTTAATACGAAAAAACACAACAATGTGGAAGCAGCCTTCAAATGTCATTCTATATTTTACTTCTTATTCTATCCAATTAGCGTAACATTCTATTCAATTCATGCAGGTTTTTATCTAACTGATGAGGGATGCTATTTTCCATTAGTATTACATATTTTTATTAAAGGGGGAGTTTATTTGCAATTTTATTATGGGCAGCAAATGCCTTTACGAATACTTGATGAAGCTGAATTTTGGAAGCACCAGGAGGAGGAACATACTGTTGTCATTAGAGAGCTTGTTAAAGATCTAGAATCTGAATATGTAGATCAGTTAAAGGTATGGGAAGAAACACTTAAAGAAACACATCAACATATCGTTAGGTTTATTGAAACTGTCATACGCTCAGGTAATCAAATATCTGCTAAGCTCCATCAAGACATTATGAAACTAGTACAATTTTGCTTACAGCAGAGTGAAGAGTTTATTAAACTGTGCAGGTTCCTCCAAAGACATAGCAAGCCCATCCAAGAAAACCAAACTGCAATTGTAGTAATAGATCATATCATTCGTGAATCTGAGTACTTTATCGGTATTTCAAAAGCTTTATTATACAAATAGACCACTGAGAGTGTCTCAGTGGTCTTATTATTGTTTATAAGCTTTATGCTTAACGAACATGAATAATAGCAGATTGATTTCCGTTATTTTTTTGTTAATTGTAACGCCTTTTTAATATCTTTAAACGAGCTTGATTTTCCGTACATTAATACACCACCGCGATATACTTTCGCTCCGAATAATGCTAACGCTACAATTGTCCCTACTAACAGTGTGATACTTAAGGTAATTTCCCACCAAGGAAGATTTAACATACCTACACGTAGAAACATAATCATCGGAGTAAAAAACGGTATATAAGATGTGACTGTAATAAAGGGAGCTTCAGGTACTCCTAATCCAAACATTGCGATCATAAAAGCTGCAACGATTAACAGCGTCATTGGCATAATCATTTGCTGTACATCTTCAATCCTGCTCACTAACGAACCTAGAACTGCAGCAAGTGTTGAATATAACAAATAACCAAGTATAAAAAATACAAAACCATATATAATCGTAGATGCTGGTATATTAGCAAACCCAAAGAATTCTAAAACCCCGCCACTGTTTTGAATATTATCTACATTGCTTGATAATGAAAAGTATCCTATTGCTAGTATAGCTGCAAGCTGCGTTAAGCTAAGAAGAGCAATACCTAAAATCTTCCCAAACATTTGTGTTACAGGCGAAACACTCGAAATAATTATTTCCATTACCCGTGAAGTTTTTTCTGTAGCAACTTCAGTAGCTATCATGCTCGCATACATGATGACTGAGATATAAATAAAGAATAATAACACATAAACAATGCCTCGTGCTTGCATTAATTCTTCCTCTGTTTTTGCATCCTCCGCAAGCGCTATTTTTTCGAAAAATACTGGTTCATATAATTTCTCCACCTGTGATGGTTCAAGTCCTATTTGACTCGTTGCAATCGTTGTTTTCAATTGCTGTAAAGCTTGTTCTAGCTTCGTATTTACATCATTATCAGTTATACTCATCGCCTTAAAGGTTCCTTGAGGTAAATTTGCTTCATTATAAGAAAGAATGATAAATCCAGTATAATCTTCCTCTTCAACCTTCAATGCGGCTTCTTCTTCTGTCCCACTATATTTCTCAACGGTTAACTCTTCACTAAAAACCTCTAACTGGGCTTTAAAAGGCTCAAATAACTCCTCAGTTTCGTCAATTACAGCAATCGTTGTTGCCTTATCTTGTTTATCAAAAAAGTCTATAATATTTTGCATATTTCCTAAAGCAAATACTATTAAGCCTATGATAAGAGTTGATATAATAAACGATTTTGTTTTTAACTTGGTCATGTAGGTATTTGACACAATAATCCAAAATTTATTCATGATAAGAAGCACCTACCTTTTCTATAAAAATATCATTTAACGAAGGTTCTTCTAACATAAATTTTCTTATAAAACCCTTATTGCTAATTTGCGCAAGAATCTTTTGTGAAACATTCTCATTTTCTACTTGCAGCTCCACCCCTAGTGCCGTATCCTTAACTTTGACTACACCAGGTAACGTTTTAATGTCAGATAAATCAAAGTCAGCGTCGATCATTACATTCTTTTTACCAAATGATCTTTTAATATCTTTTAAGCTACCATGAACGACAGGTTTACCGTGATGCATAATACATAAATGCTCACATAATTCCTCTACATGTTCCATTCTATGGCTTGAGAAAACGATTGAAGTACCTTCATTCTTCAAGTCGATGACAGCTTCTTTTAGTTGTTCAACATTAACTGGGTCTAAGCCACTAAATGGTTCATCCAAAATAAGTAATTTAGGTTTATGTATAACAGCTGAAATAAATTGAATTTTTTGCTGGTTACCTTTAGATAACTCTTCAACTTTTTTATTCTTGTATTCTGGAACCTTGAATCGTTCAAGCCAGTAATCTAGTTCTTTTACCACCTTTGCTTTGTCCATCCCTCGTAGCCTACCAAAGTAAACAATCTGCTCGACAACCTTCAATTTTGGGTAGAGTCCTCGTTCTTCTGGCAAATAACCAACTAAATGGCTTGATGAATAATTAATTGGTTTTCCTTTCCAAGTAATGTTTCCTTCAGTAGCATCTAACAATCCTAAAATCATTCGAAAGGTTGTCGTTTTTCCAGCCCCATTCGCCCCTAAGAAGCCAAACATTTCTTTCTCTGGAATATCAATTGTTAACTTATCAACAGCTGAAAAACTGCCGAAACGTTTTGTTACATTCTCTAGCTTTAACCCCATAGTCTACCTCCTCCTATTTTTCGATACTATAATTACGATTAAAAAAACTAATAAGTTTCATATTTTTTGCAGAATTTCGATTATTATGTAAGAATAATAGTAAATATTTAATAAGGAGTTGTTGAATTGTGTACACTTTAACAGTATATGATGCAAGCGGTGAGAAATTACTAGAAAAGACATTTGAAGCAAGCGGTGACAAAGAAGCAAAATTGAAAGGAGAACAATGGTTAGTTGAAGCAAACTACCAAGATAAAACGCACCGCTGTACGTCTTCACAAGGAAAACTAATTTTGTTTCACCGCTAATAGCATTTACCACAGATAAGTCCGGTGTTGATGTTGTGATATGTAAAAGGAACGGGAACGCATATCGTTCAATCAATGTTAATCGACCACACGTACTGATTTACAGGTCAATTAAGCAATTTTAACGGTCAATTTTGCTGTTTTTCAGGTCAATTACGCTACTTTATCGGTCAATTTTGCTGTCTTTCAGGTCAAATCAACTATTTTATCAATTTCAGAGTTTTATTCAAAACCAAAGCGCAAGCTCACTATCGTTATGTAATGTGAAACTCGCGCTTTTTTACTTACTAGAAAGTAAATTATTTATGAAATCGTTTTCAATTATATGATTATTTTCCTGTAAATTGAGGTTTTCTCTTCTCAATAAATGAGATAATACCTTCTTGATGATCAGCCGTTTGGCGCATTTTAAATTGGGCCTGCTTTTCTAACTCAAGAATATTCTTTAATGTAGGTAAATGCATTTGTTTAAAAATACTTTTAGTCTCTAACATTGTTTTGGTAGGTTTGTTTAACCACTCAGTAACTTTAGCTTGAACTGCTTCCTCGAAGTTATCTTCAACAACTTGATCGATCAGGCCTAGCTCAAGTGCCTTAGCTACAGGAAGTTTTTCGCCTTCCCAAATAATTTTTTTCGCCTTTTGTTCACCTACTCGTCTTTCGATAAAGAAATGTCCCCCACCGTCAGGAACTAAGGCGATCCCGATAAAGTTCATCGCAACAATCGAATGAGCTTCAGCCATTACGTAATCACTCGCTAAAGCAAAGCTTAACCCTAATCCAGCTGCAGGACCATGGATTGCACTAATCGTTAATAGTGGCAACTTATAAAGCGTTTCCATCATTTCGTTTATTTTGTTCATCATTTTTTCGAAGTCTTCTGGTCCAGCTGATGCGGCAGTTGCTAGCATTGATTTAATGTCACCGCCTGAACAAAAACCTTTCCCGCTCCCTTTAATAACAAGTATGTCTGCCTCACTGTCAGCAACTTCATGAAGCTTTTCTACTATACTAAAAATCATTTCTACGTCCATTGCATTTAAAACTTTCGGACGATTTAATTCTAGTGTTGCCACTCGTCCTTCGACTGTTAATAGAACTACTTCAGTAGAGCTTTGAGTTGTCATAATTATCCCCCTTTTATTTATTCTTTATAATTGTACCAAAACTATACAATAAAATAAATATTCTGAAATTATTTTTTGTTTATCGTTTTTGAAGATGCTCCTTTAACTGTTCTCTCAATGCTCTTTTTAAAAATTTTCCAACTGATGTCTTTGGTATTTCTTTCATGAATACGATATCATCTGGAAGCCACCATTTGACAAACTGAGGGCGCAAATACTCGTAAAGTTCTTCCTTCGTTACAGCATTTCTTCCTTCCTTCATTACAACACAAGCAATTGGTCGCTCTTGCCATCTTTCATGAGGAACTGCAATGACAGCAGCCTCAAAAACTTCCTCATGAGCCATTAAAGCATTTTCTAAATCTACAGATGAAATCCATTCACCACCACTTTTAATAAGATCCTTTGTTCGATCTACGATTTTAATTACTCCTTCTTGGTCCACTGTTACTACATCACCTGTATGGAGCCAGCCATCACGAAATGCATCTTTACTTCTATCATCATGATAATATTCTTCTGCTACCCACGGACCTCGTAAACAGAGCTCACCCATTTCTGTTCCGTTCCATGTTACTTCGCCATCTTTACCGATCACTTTCATTTCAACACCCGGCACAATATAACCTTGCTTAGACCGAATTTCTAAACGCTCTTCCTCTGATAAGTTAGTTTGATAGCTTTTTAATCTAGATAAAACAACAAGTGGGCTCGTTTCAGTCATTCCATATGCATGAATAAATGGGATGCCATATTTTGATTCAAATGCTTTTATCATTCCTTTTGGTGCAGCAGAACCACCACATAAAATCCTAGTTACACTCTTTAAATTGTAGTCTCCTTGTTCAAGAACCTGTAATAACCCTAACCAAATCGTAGGAACACCAGCTGCTATTGTCACTTTTTCTGACTCCATTAATTGTGCTAATATCTTTGGAGTAAAAGAAGATCCTGGCATAACCATGGTTGTTCCAAACCATACCCCCGCAAAAGGTAATCCCCAAGCATTAGCATGAAACATCGGTACAACTGCTAATGATACATCACTCTCAGAAATTGCTGCACTGTCGGCCAATCCTAATGCAAAACTGTGTAGAACAATTGCCCTGTGAGAATAAACAACACCTTTTGGGTTCCCTGTTGTTGCTGATGTATAACATATACCTGCTGGGTCATTTTCATCCATATTATTGTCAAATGGAAAGGTTGGGTCAGCATCAGCAAGCATTTTTTCATAGTGGAAAACCGGTTCAAGTATTGTTTCAGGAATGTCTTCTTTATCTGTCATAATGATATAAGCTCGAACAGTTGGAAGCTCATCTTTAATTTTTTCAATAAGCGGAAGCAAATCCTCATCTATTAATAAAACTTTGTCCTCCGCATGATTAATAATATAGACGATATGTTCAGGAGCTAGGCGAATATTAATTGTATGAAGAACAGCTCCAATCCCAGGTATGCCAAAATACGCTTCAAGATGGCGATGGTGGTTCCACGCAAACGTTCCAACACGTTCCCCTTTGTTGATTCCCAGTTTTTGCAATGCACTTGATAAACGTCTAGTTCTCTCACCAATTTGCTTATACGTATGCGTTGTTTTTCCTAGTGCCGTTCGAGAGATAACCTTCTTGTTCGGAAAATATGTTTCAGCGTGCTCCATCATCATTGGCAAAAGTAACGGTGAATTCATCATGATACCAGCCTCCTATTTATTGGTTTTAGGAAGGAACGAGCCCCCATTTACACCTTTAGTCTCCACTTTTCATAACAAACTCTGCAATCATCTCAGCTTCATTTCCCAATTGATCTATTTAACACGTTAACTACTATAGTTCATGGCAGCTTTTCCTCTTTAGCATTATGACTAACAATATTAAACCACTTTTTATTTTTCTAATTTGATAACAATAGCTTCAAAGTGTACGAAAAGAGCCTTCAAAGAAGGTATTTATACTTGAGTGTTAGTCAATTGCTCTCGAAGTAAAAACTTTTGGATTTTTCCACTCGCATTGCGAGGTAGCGCATCTATAAAAACATATTTTCTAGGTCGTTTATAATTTGCAAGCTGATCACTATTTTTCAAGTAGTCTTCTAACATCTCTGCCGTTAGCTGTGGATTTTTTTTAACTATTATTGCTATGACTTTTTCTCCCCATACCTCATCTGGCTCGCCAAGTACTGCAACATCTAGCACTCCGTCATATGCATGGAGTACGTCCTCTACTTCTCTCGGATATACGTTCTCTCCCCCACTTATAATCATGTCATCAACTCTATCTGCTACATATAAATATCCTCCTTGATCAAGATAGCCTAGATCTCCTGAATGATACCATCCTTTATACATCGCTTTATCCGATGCTTCAGTACGATTAAAATATCCTTCCATCATACAAGGACCCCTAACAATGATTTCCCCTACTTCTCCTGGAGACAGAACATTCTCCGGATCTGCAGGGCCATCATCATTCGGCCGTACTATACGTATTTCGTGGTTTATGCATGCTCTGCCAGCAGACCCTACTTTGAGTAATTGTTCATCTTCCATAAGAAACGAAACCGCAGGACCCATCTCCGTCATACCATATGCTTGTATTAAATCAATTCCCATTATCTCTTTTATTGACTTTACTAATACAGGAGCCATTGGCGCTGCACCATACAGCCCTAAGCGTAATGAAGTGAGTGATTTAGGTTCAATTTGTTCCTGCAACAGCATATTCCACATCGTAGGTGCTGCAAACAAAACTGAGATTTTTTCTCCTTCAATTGTTTTTAACACGCTTTGTGGATCAAAATGGTGGAGTATGACATTAGTTGCTCCGACATGTATCCTCGGTATGAAGCAACAATGTAATTCAGCACAATGAAACATCGGCGCTGTGACAAGACCTCGATCTTTATCAGTTATTTTCAGAGCGGTAAGGCAAATAATACTTTGTTCAACCATATCACGGTGACGGTGAAGGACACCTTTAGGCCTTCCTGTCGTACCACTCGTATACATAATTGCGTAGAGATCATCTTCGTTAATTTTCACTTGAGGTTGTACTCGAGAAGCTAGTTTTAATCTTTCATCATAACTTACTGCATAAGAAGGAGTATCTTCGTTTATATACCAGAAGGAGGTGTTTGTAAATTCTTCATGAATTGCAAATATATGAGGTTCTAAGGCTTTCTCAAATAAAAGTACTTTTGGTTCTGCATCACTTAAAATGTAAGCTACCTCTTTTGGTTGCAGCCTAAAATTTATTGGATTAAATATAGCACCAATTTTAGCACAAGCTACAAGGACCGTTGCTAGTTCACTCGTGTTAAAAAGATAGGTTGATACTCTATCACCCTTTTGCACCCCTGAGGAAAGTAACGCATTTGCTAACTTATTTACCTCGATGTCCCATTGTTCATAAGTTAACCTATAACCTTTAGCAACATCGACCAACGCTTCCTTCTCAGGAAATTTAGCGACCGTTTGTTCAAATAATCTGGCAATAGTCATGTACAAAAAAATTCCTCCTTTTTACTATTATTTAAGTAATTCATTCCAATATATATTTCATCAAAAAAAAGTAAAACACCTTTAATTTTGTGAATATTCTAAAAATATAATTCACTAAAAAAAGTTGCCAGGAAAGTTAAAATTTCAAGGGCAACTTTTTTAGTGAAATAATGCAATTTTTCAATCAGAAAATATATTTGAAAGGATAGAAATTTTATCATGTGTATACTTTTCGTAACCGTCATTAAACGTTTTCGGGTCTTTAGGATTTGCAAACCTAGTTATTTTTCCGGTTTGTGGGTGCACAAGTTTACTCGACGCCCCGCAGCCTAATCCAATAATTGTTTGCTGTTCTTCCATAATCATAATATTATAGATGCTTTCTTGGTTAGGAAGAGCATATCCAACGTTTTCTAAATTTCCTAGGATATTTTTTTGTCGATACAAATAATAAGGTCTATATCCTTTTTCAGTGGTCCATACAGTAGCTATATCCATCATTTCAGCTATTTCTTGTCTATCTGCTACTGGATATTTAGCTTTGTTTTTTGTCATTTCTGAAGCACGTTTAAATGATAAAGTATGCACCGTTAATGATTCAGGCATTAATTTTTCTGTTTCTGATAATGTATGGTGAAATTGTTCTTTACCTTCTCCAGGTAATCCAATGATAAGGTCCATATTAATGTTATTCATCCCCATTTGCCTAGCAAGATGAAATTTATCAATCGTTTCTTGAACCGTATGATGGCGTCCAATTGCTTTTAATGTTTCTTGAATATACGATTGTGGATTGATGCTTATACGATCAATTTTCCATTTGTTCAACACAGTGAGCTTCTCAGGTGTAATTGTATCAGGACGACCAGCCTCTACCGTAATTTCTCGCACATTTTCAACATTCGGAAAGGACTCATACATTTCCTCGTAAAGCATATCCATTTCTTCTGCTGAAATACTTGTAGGTGTTCCACCACCGAAATATATAGTCGTAATGTTAATACCATTTTCTTTTAACCAAGCTCCTACTTTACGCATTTCATAATGGAGTCCCCCCAGAAATGAATTTACTGAGCCCTGCCTACCATTTATCGCATAAGCAGGAAAGGTACAATATGCGCATTTCGTTGGACAAAATGGAATTCCGATATAAATGCTTACTTCGTTCTTTAATTGATATAGATCTGGCACAACTGAAAGCTGTTGATCCACAATTTGCTGCATCAGTTGTATTTTTTCATCTGAAATCATATAGTTATCACGAAGCTCGTTATGAGCCTGTTTTTTAGCTATACCTAACTGAAGTTTTTTATGAAGTAATTTCGTTGGGCGAATCCCAGTTAATAATCCCCATGGTTGTCTCACTTTTGTATGCTGCTGTAACAATGATAAATACACATATAAAACGATATTTTTTATTTGAGTAAAGCGTTCCTTTTCACTTTCAAAAGAAGCAAGCGATTTTTCCATCTTTGCTTCATATATATGATTTGTCGCAAGTACATGCAATTTAGCAGTAGCTGAAGCGTTAATACTCTCGTCTAAATCAACCTTAACAATTAATGTTGGATCATCAATATTATTAAACGATAGTTCGCTTTGTTCAAAAAATAAATCTGTAATTAGTTCCATTGGACGTTGATATCGCGGATCATCCAAACCATTTATTACTATTCTCATATACATCACCTTCTTATTGTCCGATCCAAACTTATCTAAGTGTACAGAACATATGTGAATTGGTCAATCATGAGATGGGAGAATAGATTTTTACCCCAAAAAAGATCATCTCTACTTAATATTCCTTTCCTGCATGGAAATAAAATTTCATTTAAATGACCCTAGTATGGAAACTAAAATTATTGAATATGAGTATATTGTTAGCATCGTGCAAAAAAACGGCTATAGACTTCATTAATAAGAACGATGATCATGATAGTTTTAAAGATTCTATAAATATACTTATTTCGGAAGAATAAAGACAGCTATTTCGTTAGCGAATTTTCCACTTAAGTAAAAGCACTATCTCTTCATCCGTTCGGAAGGTTCAGATGCAGTTTTGATTTAATACAATGAATGTTCAAGCCACACTTCAAAACAAGAAGGTAAATGTAAATTATAGAATATGATGAACGGGAGGATGTAGATATACTTGTAGCTGATGATTTGTAAATGCAATGTTTATAACTTATTCGTCTCCAGTATTTATCCATACTTAATTATTCCTGAGCGTCTTGATATTTCAAAAAAGCTTCCCTAATAGTTTATACGTAAATGGAAAGATTAAAATTTCATGTCAACTTTAAAACCAATACACATAATTTAGGGTAGCCTGTAAATAAGCTCTTACATAAGATCTACGTGTTATTTAAAAGTAAAACAACCTTCCGAGATATAACCTAGTTACTAAATATAATCACAAAAAAACCTTCCAAAATGTATATTTGGAAGGTTTTTTGTTATGGACAGTTTTAGTATCGCTTGAATAAATAACGTCTTTCATTGAAAAATGTTTACAAACATTAGCTAGTTTTATTGAGTATGGATATTATCTTAAAATAAATTATCATGATTTAGCCATTTATCAATATCTACATCGCCTTGAACAGATAATAAACGGTATAAATAACGATAAGGTAATCTACAATTACTCAAATCAGGAATAGACTTAACTCTTTCATAGCCAGTGATAAAATCCTTAACATTATCTTTGTCTAAGATATACTCAAGTCCAATAAAATCTAACTCTCGTGGAGCTATAACATATGCCTCGGTATCTACTAGTCCAGTTAACTCTTGATTGTTTGACAGAAATTGTGTTGGATCGATATCAACTAATACAAAAGTAGTGAATTGCGGATTCGGGAGATTCTCAATCATAACGGACATTTCAGGAAGTTTCTCTCGTATTGCTGCATGATCTTTGTGAAATTTTAAAACTAAATCCCTAATTATCTCATTTACATGCTGTTTGTACCTCTCAAGTGGAACTTTAAAATTTCCAGACGGACTACCCACGTAATTTACTTGGTATTGATGAATTTTAGCCAATCCCTCTCCAAGATTCTGTAATATTGACGGAGGTTGATTTTTAAATGATTGAACAACTGCTCCAGTTAATTTTTCTACCACTACAAATTCCCTTGAAGAAATAGTTCTCTTTTTTAATACCTTTGGAATTGGAATGGGGGAAATATCATGGAGTATATTATTTACTTGTTCTAAACCAAACACATTTCTCGGATCAATTCCAAATAAGCTCTTGCAACCCCACCAAAACTCATTGCTTGGTTCGTCACTCATTCGCGAAGAACGTACCACTACCTCTTGCTCATCTGTTTTCACTAACCACACATCACTAGCATGATCATCATATCCAGGATCTAACTCTTGAACCTCTTTAATAGATTCTTCAAATAATAATTGTATATCCACAAAGTAAACCTACTTTCTGTATGAATATTTTATAATTCATAAATGCTATTTATACTTAACACCAATTATTTCAAACCTGTAATATTTAGACAATCTTATATTCCAAATTCATTGCCTTAAATAAAAAAGACGCTAATCAATTGCCGATGAGCGTCATTTGCTGAAGAACATTAGGATTTCTAATGTATAAAAGTACTTATTATTCATTAAATTAGACCAGATAGTCTTTCCTACCTTCTTGAGCCATTTTGTGGAATAACATTTAATTATTAACACAATTCAACTTGTGTTTAATATCATAATTCATTATTTCTATACAGTTCCTGATTGACTCGGAATAAATTACGAAGGAGAATACTCATTATTCAAATCAAATATTTCATCAGGGAAATTAACAAGATCAGTAACAGTCGGGATGTTATAAGTTTGATTTTGAGTATTATTTTCAGCTCTAAATGCTGATTCAGGTTCTGTTGGTCCTGTTGGTCCTTGAGGTAGTGGTGGGACAACTCTACATTTACAATCTCTATCTTTCATTAGTAATTGTCACCTCTTGTAGTTGAGTATACTATATATGTATTTTTCTTTTCTATAGAAGGTTGGACTAACGTGTTTAGCGTGACTAAAATATACAGAAGTCTATGTTAATAACGGACGAAGGTAGCTAAGTTACTAAATAGTGCAAAATGAATTCCTGATTATGTAAAATTAATTAGTTCCTATTTTCCATTTTTGAAAAACTGGAACTAATCGACTCACTAAGCATGCAGTTTTCTAATAAATTGAATATGTAGACAGTTGCCAGTTTCACAGGTAATTAATCATACATTTACTATATAAAAGAGATGCATTTAATCACTTTGAAATATCACTGAAAGGAATGAACTCTTTTGGCAGACTGTCAATGTAAAGGGAAGACAATCAATGAACTAATGTGCAATTGTCAATTTGATACTATAACTTTGTCGGATAATAGTTCCTCTACATCGTTTATGAATATATCATTAACAACAGAAGCTTTAAAGGTCACAAAAAAGGACTTGGTTGTTAAAATTGATACAATGATAGATATACAAAAAATAGCTGTTGCAGGTGGCACCCTTAATATCAATTATGTAGTTGAACGAATATCAGGAGGGGATACTACAACGTTATGTAGTTACAATGTGTTTGAACAAAGATCCAACCCCTACACATTAACTCCAAATAATACAGTCTGTGATGAACCAGGATTAGGTTGTCATATGTACCAACTCTCCCTTATAGATGTCGGATCAAGCCCTACCTTAGAATTAGAAAGTAATTGCAGATGTATAAATGTCACTACTTTTCAAAAAGATAAATAAACACAAGAACTGCCCTACTTTAATCAAATAGTAGGGCAGTTTCCATGTCACCATGCCAATGTAATACATAATGTGTTTTCCTTATTTGTTGGTGCATCCAATAAGAATAATAGTTATTCAACACAATATTTATTATGTTTCAGAAAAACATCTTCTTTCACTTCATTTGAGAGAGCTTGTGCTGAAGTGATATTAAAGATAAGTTCCCTATGTTCAACATTAGTGTGACTGCCTACAATGTATATCGCTTTCGTTTTCTGATATATTCTTTTCTATTGTCATTTTATTAATTTTCAACACTATCTTCTGGGGTATCAGTCATTATAATATGGATTCTATCATAGAGGACATCACCATGATGAAATGAGTAATTTAACGTACTTTCATGAACAATATGTCTTCTGATATCTCCACTTATTCTTTCTATTTTTCACACACAGGACAAATTCAAAGTAAATTTTATTAAGGTAAGAAAAATATCTGACATATAAAGTTTCTTCAAGCAATTCATCTTTAATAGCTCCAACGTTTTCCTTTTCAACAGGATTATAATCATTTACATAACTACGTATAGTACTTGTACACCTCAATGGTCGCCATTATACTTATGATCTTAATAGTTTTAAAAAATGGTTCAAAATATCCAACAAGACATTTTTTACATCTTTATGTGAGATGACGTTCAGATAGAGAACTTGTTAGGTGGATTCACCCTAACAAACGGATAATAAAAAATGGCTGCCAATGTTGCAATATATACTGTCTTAAGGAACTATGATTAGATTATATGAATTTAAGCCCCAATTAAGTAAGTCCATATTTCCCATACTCATAAATTCGAAGTTCCTACTGAAATTTCTTTCAACAACGTTAGGTACCTTCTACACGCCAAGAAGAGCGATAGTTATACTTAATTAAAATAATCTTGCAACCTCTTTTGCATTGTTAGCTGCTTCAAGGTATATCTCTTCAGCTTTTGAATGATCTAAATTTACACCCTCACACAAAACAACTTTAAAGTTTTTAACCCCTAAAAAATTCATGACAGTTTCTAAATAGCTTTTTGTATGCTCGGAGCTTGCTCCTGAACCTTCTGAATAAATCCCCCCACGTGCCTCAAGTAAAACAACAGCTTTATCTCCTGCTAAGCCCACCGGTCCATTCTCTGTGTACTTAAAAGTTTTGCCTGCAATGGATATGGCATCAATATATGCCTTTACCATAGGTGGAAAACCAAAATTCCACATAGGTGCAGAGAAAATGATTTTATCTGACTCTAAAAATAAGTCGGCTAGTCGGTTTATTTTATTTATTTTCTCTAACTCTATTTCATTAAGCTCTTGTTTTAACACGACCTTCCCTCTAGCAGATAACACATCACCATCAATAAAAGGAATCTCTTCCTTGTACAAATCTAACTCTATAATTTGATCATTTGGGTTCTGCGTTTGGTATTCATCAATAAACGTTTTTGCTAAACGCAGTGAATAAGATTTTTTCTCTTGTTGTGGATTTGCTTTCACTAATAGTACTTTTTTCATTTTACTTCTCTCCCTATATTACTGAGTTTACTTAGCTACTTATTTGCTGAAAATATTGGTAAACTTTTTCTAGTTTTTTTGTATGTTTTCCTTTCTGGTTCTCCATATTACCGAATTCAAAAAACTTTACATCTTTAATTCCTACAAAATTGAATACTAACTTTTCCATTGAACGCTTATGGGAATTTCTCAATATAAGTAACGGATAAAGAATTTCCGGTCCTTTCATTGTTGAGATACAAACAACAGATTTTCCCTTCAATAGCCCTTCTGGCATAATTTTCCCAACATTTTTATATGCAAAATTTGTTGAGAATATTTGATCTATATAGCCTAAAAGCATTGCTGGTGGTCTTCCCCACCAAATTGGATAAATAAAAACAATTTTATCTGCCCGAATAATTTGATCTCTATACTTTTTTAAATCAGGATCCTTATGCATGTCCCTTCTTCTTTTATCCTTATTAAATACAAGCGCAGGATTAAATCCTTCCTCATATAAATCGAGTACTTTTATTTCCTTAATATTGGAATTCTCTCTCATTCCCTTTAAAGTTTTTTGCAAAAATGAATAACATAAACTGGAATGATTCGGATGTGTATAAATAATGAGTGTATTCATATTTTCACCTCATATTTTTTTGTATTTAAATTTGTTCTATTTTTCAGAACTAATCCAAGTGAAAGGATAAGACCTATGATTGAAAAACACAGTAATAATAAAAAAAAGAATGTATTACCTATTAAAATAGCAACTACCACGGATGCCATTATTCCACCCAAATATCTAAAAGTAGAGTAAATGCCAGAAGCAATTCCCACTTTCTCTCTTGGTACAGATTTCAAACTATTGATCTGCATAGAGGCAATTCCAATTCCTGAAGAAAAACCACCAAAAATTAATGCAATTACAACAAACGGATAAGAAGATTCATTACTAAACGTGAAATAAAGTAGTGCTGTGATGCAACATAAGAAAAAGGATATAGAAATGACTTTTTCCTTGCCAATCTTATTGGCCAATGTCCCTCCTATCCATGAAGATAATGACATAGATAGGGCAAAATAGAATAACATCATACCAATTGTGCTGATACTAAACTGATTCAGTGAAATAGGAATAAAAAGAACCGTACTGTACATGAAAAAGTTATTAATCATAATAAATAAGTTTGCAGTAGTAAAATGGATATTTTTAAACATACTAAATTCAATTAAAGGAGCTTTGCTTACTAGCTCTTGATAACTAAATAAGGCAACTAAGATAAATAAAACAAGAGTCGTCCAACCAGTTATTAATTCTTTTTTGGTTGCAAATAATGTAATAAATGTCAATATTGCACCAAGGTATAAAGTACCTGCTATATCCAAGGTTTTGTTATTAGGTTGGGCATCGTTCACATTAGGTACAATAAGCCAAGTGGCAATCACACCAATGACCAGAAAAGGAATATTAACCCCAAATATAGCTTCCCAACTGAATGAACGGATTAAAAACGAACCCAGTAGGGGGCCTATTGCTGCACCTAAACCCATCGTAAGGCCAAAAATACCAAAAGCATGACTCAATTTTTTTGTTGGAATGGCGAAACGAATAATCGCGGTAGCATTTGGGGTTAATAATGCACCGCCTAGTGCTTGTAAAGAACGGAATAGAATAAGAGAAAACAAATTAAAAGAAAAAGCACAAGCGATCGATGAGATAAGAAACACAATAAACCCGATCTGCATTACTTGTTTATTCCCATATAAATCCCCTAATTTACCCGCAATGGGCTGCACGACTGCCATAACAATTAAATAAATAGTAACCACCCATGATATATCAGTAATTGAAACATTCAAATAGGATGCAATACTAGGAAGCCCAACAGCGATCATTGTTGAATTAACAGGGACTAAAAACGTCCCTATTAATATAGACAACAAAATCAGATTTGTTTTATTCAAGAATGGTAACTTCACCTTTAGCACCATCCACTTTAACCACATCTCCGTCTTTTAGTGTAGAGGTTGCAATTTTCGTTCCAGTTACACAAGGAACTCCATATTCTCTTGCAACAGTAGCAGCATGTGATAGAATTCCACCTACATCTGTAACAATGACACCTGCTAAGTTAAACAATACTGTCCATGGTGGTGTAGTCGTTTTACAGACAAGGATATCTCCTTTTTTCACCTTATCAAATTCACTTTGATCACTAACAACCTTTACTGTTCCAGTGTGTACTCCTACGCTACTAGAATAACCCGTAAATGTTTTCTCCTCTTCATTTAAGTCAGCCATTCTTGTACCAAACATTCTTTCTGTGATTGGATCTGACGAACGCCCCTCCGGTCGATTACCATAGAAAGGAACAGGAGTAATTGCTTCATTGTTCTTATGTTCCTCTTTTCTTTCTTTGATCAAGTCAAATACTGACTTAGGCTGTCTTAATAATTCAACTAATTCGTCTAAATAAAGGTAAGAAATATCTTCTTTCTTTTCGATGACAGAATGGTTAACTAATAAACCTCCAACATTTAATAAAAATAGACGTGCTTTTGCCGGTAACATCGCATCAATATAAAAATGATGGTCTTCATTAATTCCCCACATTCTTAGTGCCATACCATAAAGCGAAATAAATGTTTCTTTTAACTCCCCATCAGGCATTCTAGCTAATACTTCATTCACTTTTTGTTCTCTCTTATTGATCCCTTCTTGCAGCTCAGCTTCGAAATCAAAATCTTTTTCAATATAGTTTTTAACCAATGTTAAAGCATGATTCGGATTTTCCACCCATGTTTCTTCATTAAATTCATGATTGCTCGCACGGTAACCATATGTTTCCAAGAAAGTTTTGACAGTAGTTAAAAACTGACGGCCTTCATCCACATTATTAAGTGATTCACTTAAATGATTCACATCTGAATTATTAAATATTTCAGATAAATTTCCTGAATCTTTTACAATTAAAGAAAGCCTCCACAGTTCTCTGTCTGTTTCAATTGATTTATTCATGGTTCCTAATAACAAATCATATACTCCTGTTGTGTCTTTGGTATTTAACAACTTCCCGTATATCTCCTCAAGAGCTAGCCCCATTGACATTTTTGGCATCACTACTTCAAAGTGTATGGACCAAATTTTCAAATACATCTGATAAAGTTCTAACACTCTTTCTTCTGCTTCTTCTAAGGATAACTTTTGTTTTTTTGCTTCATCCAGTATGCTGTAGTATGGAAGTAGAGTATTTTCTACATATTCAAAAAGAATTTCTGATGCTCTTGGAAAAACTGTTGTCATCACTTCTTTATGTTCCGCTACTCTCGTCTCAGGGTTATCATGTACTTTAACTGTTTGGTAATGGTAGCCTTTCGAAATTTTAAATTGAAATTGTTTTAATGGGAGTTTCAATTTTTCAAAAGCTTCCAATGTCCCACTAGAAACTGAAGGGCCCATGAATGAAGCAAATAAGGGAGTAAGTGGCTTCGAGAAATGTGCATCATTGTATTCCCAAAACCATTTCTTCTCTACCTCCGATATTATTAAATTTTGTTTAAAATCCTTTAAATCTACATGATATACATTGGATGTCATTATACATTTTCTCCTTTTAAAGTCGTAATAGGTCTTGATTGCAAAATATAAATGATGTTATTTTTTATAGCAAATTCTATATCTACTGGATTTTCAAAGTAATGTTCTATTTTCATTGTTATATCAACTAGTTCTAGAATCTCTTCGTCACCCAAGCAAAATATTTTTTGTAGATCCGTAGAAACCACTACAGATTCATTTCCCTCTTCCTTAGCAATTATTTGGATCTTTTTATCACCTAATTCCTTTACAATGTGTTTGTTTTCTTTGTTAATTACATACATATCTGGAGTTACACTACCATCCACAATTGCTTCTCCTAATCCATAACTTGCATTTACTAGTATTTCGTTTTGGTTATTCGTTACTGGATTAGAGCTGAAAATTACGCCCGATACATCTGCGTTAATCATCTGTTGAACGAAAACACCCATCTGGATATTCGAGAGAGATATATTATTGGTTTTAGCATAGTCTAGTATGTGTGCTGAAAAATACGAAGCCCAGCAACGCTTAATACTATCCAATAATTGATCCAAATTTTTCACATTCAAAATTGTTTCATATTGCCCTGCGAAGGATGCGTTATTTAGGTCTTCCATTGCTGAGGAAGAACGAACGGCTAGTATTACATCAGGACTGGTTTTTATAGCGTTGAAAAATTTTGATATGGATAATTCCAGTTCCCTTGGATATTCAGCAGTTAAAACTTCTTCTTGAATGTGTCGGTTATTCTTGGACCTGATATTGTTATGTGTAAGAAATTTTTTAAAAGAATCTGAAGTTAATACAAATCCATCTGGTATTGAAGGTATTGTTGATTTTATTTTAGATAGGTTCATCGCTTTTGAACCTACCAACACTTTCTCTAGTTTTATACAATCTGTTAAACTTACAACATTCATTTTTTTGATTCTCCTTCCAAGGGCACAATTTAATAAGTGTATATTACCCAACAACATGTTGATTATTTTATAACCTGTTGTTTATACTGTTATTATATTTGAAATTTACGATGACACAATAATCAATGTTTCTTCATTTGTTTAATACACGACATCGTAAAATGAATTGTTGTTTAAAATAATAAAAAAAATGATTGGATGGGTACATTATGGCAAATAAAGAAGATTTACGAATCACTCGTACGAGAAAACTAATTGGAGAAGCCTTCTTAAAATTACTCCAACAAAAAGGTTTTGATAGCATTACAATCCAAAACATTGCAGATGAAGCGATGATAAACCGCGCGACATTTTATTTACATTATCAAGACAAGTATGATTTATTAGAGCAAATGATGGATGTAGTATTAAAAGAACTCATCACATCTTATGGTGATTCTAATAAACATATCGAAGAGCAACAGTTTAAAATAACAAACCATCAAATGACCATTCAGAGAGTTTATGAAAGTGTTGAAAAACATCGTTTCTTTTACCAAGTAATGTTCGGAAAACATGGAGTTTATGAATTTAGAAAAAACTTAGAGGAAGTCATGATTGGTAAATTCGAAGAAAATTTTAAAAATCTAGGAATGACAGATGCTGATTTTAAAATTCCAAAAGAAGTACTTCTTCATTTTTCTAGCTCAGCTTTTGTCGGAATAATAGATTGGTGGTTAAGAGAGGAAAATCATAAATCTCCAGAAGAAATGTCCGTTATGATATCTCAAATTATTTTGAGAGGACACACGAATGCAGCGGGAGTTGAGATTAGATAAAAATGTTATTCTATAAGTAAATTCTAAAAGAGACTGGAATCTACAATTAATAAATTTGTTTACTTCTCAGCCTTCAAATTCATTTAACCCCGTCCTAATTTTTTTGAGACGGGGTTAGAAAAGATCTTTTGTAATCTAATTGGTTGTTTCATCAGAACTAATAAAAGAGTGGAATAAATATAAATTGTAAAAAAACATTGGGAAACGTGTGTGCTAAAATTGCATATTCAAAACCTTTCTTTCAAAATAAGTATCCGAATATTAGTCCACCAATACCATTTAGTATGAAAGATCTAGTGATTAGATTAGTTGTTAACTCTCCAAACATTACATCAGGTTTATACGTCTATCCTAAAAATATACAATTAATTCTTAATCGACTCAATGGACATACTAAGGACAAAACTAAAGGCCTGAATCCACCTCTAAACCGGAATCAGACCCTGTAAGCAAACTAATGAACTTGTCTAACTTTATAAGGATCATTAGTTTTTTATTTTACTAGATTATAAAACTAAACTTAGTTGAGTATTTGCATAAATTATGTAAAAGTATTATCTTGGAGTATAAAAATTTTGGGTATAATAAATTCTATATTGACTATCTGGGTTATAGTAAACACCTGTACCTAACCTTTCTCCATTACCCAAAATATTAGCACGGTGTCCTGATGAATTCATCCAACCTGCATTAGCATAAATGGCATTATACTGACCAGCTGCTATATTTTCTGCAATCAAAGAAAAGGATAAAATCCCTTCATTTCTCAACCGATCAACTACATTTTTGCCGTCTGGATTTGTATGATCAAAGAAATTTTTCAATGCCATATCTTTACTATGATTAAAAGCAGCCTTTGAAACAGTTTCATCGTAAACAAATGGCTTTAAGTCTCTTTTTACCCTTTCTACATTTGCTAAATCAAATATTTGTTTAGCATATACTTCAGTTAAATTTGTAGATGGGTTGCCATAATAACTACGAAATTGGTCTTCTGTATCCTTATTTATATATAATATCCCAGCTACTTCCTGTTGTTCATATATATCGTAGAAGAATGTTATATAAAGCTCTTCAACTGAATATGTAGCTACTTCATTAGGTGATTCGTTTATCCAAAATCTCGTGTTTCCTTTCAAATAATACTCTAATGGCTCACCATAAATTTCATCTACATTCGTCTTATTATCTCCGTATTTTAAGTGAGATGGCGTGGTCCAATTTGTCGCATTCGTAAATAAGGCAACTACTTTACTATTTTCTACACCAACCATTAAGAAGTTTTCATAGGATTGGTTATAAATATACCATGTAAATCCATATTTACTAACATCTTCACGCTGTGGTGGACCTAAGATTTCAAGAACTTGTGCTAAAGAGTCCCCTACTCCAATTTCTTGTATTTCATATCTATCAGATTGTGGGGGATTTTGATTGTCATCTCCCGCTGAATTTTCTGGTTGTTCATCCGGCTCCTCTTCTACTGACTCAACTTGACCTGTTGTACCAGTGAATACAAACCAATTTAAGTTTCCAATCCCTGGAGCTACTCCTTTGAAAACTAAATACACATCATGTTTGCCAGTGACATTAGAGATAGTAGAAGTATTTGTAACCCAATTTTGCCATCCACCAGTATGTTGAATATCTACTGTGCCCAGCAAAGGTCCATTAACACCATCTAACCTCACTTCAATTGTTCCACCGATGGTTTGACTAGCTACTCTTGCTTCAATTCCTTTCGGGGTTTCTGTGCCAAAATCAACATTTTTAAATGCGATGTAGTCGCCATTATCTGTCCAACCAACGTTTTGTCCACTACCTACGTCAGTAGTAACTTCCGTGTCAATTCCTCTCATAAAATCGTAATTTTCTGCTTCGATCTTCTCAAACGGATTAATTGTATTGAGATTCGATGGTTCTGGCTCTGGAACTGGTTCAGGTGTCGGTTCTGTTGGTTCAGGTTCTGGAACTGGTTCAGGCGTCGGTTCTGTTGGTTCAGGTTCTGGAGCTGGCTCAGGTGTCGGTTCTGTTGGCTCAGGTTCTGGAACTGGCTCAAGTGTCGGTTCTGTTGGCTCAGGTTCTGTCATAACTCCAGTAGATGATGTAAGGACCATTTCATCGATACGAACAATTTTACCAGTACCTATGCCTTCGTAACGTAAAAATATTGTATTCGTTAATTCCGCCTGAAAATCAGCTAATGGTATTGAGATTGTTTGGTAATTGCTTGTTATATTGCCGTAGTCAGATAATTTTAGCGAGTGATTTGTTCCATCATTTAAAACGATGTTTATGGAATTTCCCTCAACAACATTTGGACTTTTTAAAGTAAGCTCCAATGTATCATAAGCAGAAATATCTCGATTTATGTATTGATCAAATGACTCAGCTCTCGATCCACCGTTAAAGAAAAAATACAGATTTCTATTACCTTCAAGGTTGTAAACCCCTCCGTTACGTATAATAGATTCGTTTAAGTCGTTTTTATTTGAGTTCCATTGTTCCCATCTGTTAAAATCGTCAATCACAAGTCGCTCGACATCTGTATTAGGCTCAGGTACAGGTGTTGGTTCTGGTTCTGGTTCTGGTTCTGGTTCTGGTTCTGGCATCGCTTCCAATCCATGCGGACTTTCATACCAAGGTGTGTTATATGCTGGAGTACCATTGTTATAAGTAAAACTGTAATTAATAATGTCACCAGCTTCTAGCCCACCTAATTCATGTGTAAAAGTCGATCCTTCCTTATTCATTCTTACATTTTGCTGGACACCTGTATTAACTTTGTAATGAACATCTACCCAGCTCGTATTTACGTTTGAAGTAAATGAAATTTGAGATTTAGTTTCAGTTAAATTGCTAACTGCGTGCTGGTAGTTAATAGCTGCTGCAATATTACCACTTAACATTGGTGATAATAATGTTAGCATTATCATTACCAAGAATGTCTTTTTCAACATTTCGTCCCCCCGTACAGATAGTTTGAAATTTTTAGAAATTATTATTTTGAAATTTACTCCGCCTCCTTCCACATATATATTTCGTTCACCTTGTCTCTTAAAGGGGGGCTTAAAAAAACAAATCATTTAATAACCTAGTAATACTTCAAGAGTTTAAGCTTGTAAGTTTACTGTTCTTTATTTCTACCTTAAAATATCCCTTTATTATGTACGGTTGTGGTTGCATATCTAAACCTACTATATTAATTGGGTTCTTAGTATCAGCTTTTGAGAATGCATTTTTAGTAACAAAATCAAACTTATGATTATATTATGATTTACTGTAATTGTATTTCTAGTAGATTATGTTAAGCAATGGCTAGTTTCTACAAAGGTTCAAAACACGATTGAAAAAGTAACTTGGCTTGGTGTAAAATTACTTTTTACTAACGCTAAACATTAGGAACCATTTTGGTGTTCGTGTTTTATCGCAGTTTAAAGTCTGCTACGTAATATAAGAATTTTCCTAAACAATTTGACCCTAAAATAAACAAGGTTAACCAGTTTATAAAATACAGGACAAAACTAAAAGATCATGTCACATGGAGAAGATAATTTCTGTATTGAACAGGAGTCATCTTCTTTAAGTTCCATTGATATCTAAAATTGTTGTAGTACATCATATTACTTCTTACTTCTCTTTTCAGTCCCTCCAAAGTGCTACACGGTTTTATATAGAATTCACCTTTAAAGTACCCAAAGAAGGACTCTATTGGAGTGTTATCCTAACAGATTCTTCACCTTGACATTCATTGTTTAAATCCCAGTTTTTTCACATATTACTGAAAGGTTGGGCTAGTATAGTGTACTTCTTGATTAAAGTGAAGAAAGGTACCTTCTGCAAACTTTAATTGCTTTATGTTGTATCACAGCACTACTTTATTTCATGTTTAGTAATAAATCTAATGGAACAGCTTTATGTCAATTAACAGCTATTTATTCAGATATTATTTTCTTTTCACTATAAAAACACCCCTTTAGATACCATATCCAAAGGGGAATACCAACGCATTTTTTTGTGAACATCGTGACTTTATCCAACACAACACATCTCATCTTTCTTTCAAATCTACATCAAAATGTGTTTTGACCATAATAGGTGTTTTCTAAAAAACTATTACTTTTTTAACTTAAAGCTTTTCAATAAATATTTGATATTAAAAAGTCTCGTGATTAAATTAAAATCACTTATCGGATAGGTTGTTAAATTAATTTGTAAAGTGAGGTATACCCGATGAGACTCTCAACCGCAACTATTAACGTGACGGACAAGATTCTATTTAGTTATCACCTGAACGACTTACTTCACGGAGAAATTCTTTTCGTTGTTGCTTACGAAAATGTTCTTTAATCATATATGTTACACCTTGTTGATTACTCGTACGTGTAATCCAATCTGCTGCCTTTTTCACCTCATTAGGTGAATCCCACATCGCTACACCTAAGCCTACTTTTTTAACTATAGGTAAATCATCTATCGCATAACCAATTGCAACCATTTCATTCAATTGAATACCAATATGCTCACCTAATCTCTTCAATCCGTTAAGCTTTGACACCCCTTCTGGAATAATTTCAATTTTATTTTCAATATGTGCAAGTATAGAGAGCGTTGGGAAAGCTTTGCTAATCGTTTCCTCTACTTTTTCCTTCTCATCTTTATTGGAAAAATACACTTCTATTTTTAGAGCTGAGACTGGATTATCGCGTAAATGGTCACCTAATGAATCAACAAATTGCAATGGATAAAACAAAGGATCACCACTATTTAAAACTGCTTTTGCAACTATATTTTCTGTTGCTCTTTTTCTATTGCCTAAAGAGAATTTTTCATGAATTAATCTTATATTGCAATCATAATTTTCTAACACTTGCACAATATTAAAAGTTCTCTCCTCTGATAAACCATTTACATAGATTGGACGATCTATAGAACTAGCAATAAAAGCCCCATTAAGAGTTACAAGTAAGGAATCTATTTTTATAGCCTTCGCTACTTTTTGAGCTGACAAAAAGTTTCTGCCTGTAATTAGTGTTACATACACATCTTTATTTTGAACAAACTGAATTGCTTCCTTTACACCTTTTTGTAACCGACCATTTGACCGTAGTAGAGTTCCATCAATATTGATAGCGAGTAAGCGGTAATACATTACTACCTCTCCCTTCTAGCTGTAACTATGTTTATCTATAATACTTATGTATTAATAAAAAGAAATAGAACTATAAAAATATATTGACGAATATTTAATTATATGTTATAATTAAATATTTATTTCTATTTCTGCCATTTCTGTGTTAGAATATGATTAGCGCTGATTGAACTAAGTAGTTAACTACTTAAATATGTTAAGGAGATGTTTAAGTGAATAACAAAGCAAGCCTAACCGCAATTGTTAGTGCCTTTGCTAGATCCTATCATTCACAACACCATTCCCCCATCATCTTTGATGATTTCCTTGCACAAGAGCTAATATCAGACGAAGAAAGTGCCATGATTGGACATAATTGGGCTAAGGCCATATCATTTTTCAATCCAGAAAACGCATCAAAATATAGCAATATAACAGATGCATTAAATTGGGTTATGAGCACCCAATGTATTCCTCAAACTGTGAGCCGAGCAAAATATGTGGAGGATTGTTTAGAAAATGCTATTACTAGAGGGGTTGAACAATATATTATATTGGGAGCAGGCTTTGACACATTTGCGTATCGCAAAACGGAATTAATAAACCATTTACAAGTTTTTGAACTTGATCATCCTGCAACTCAGACTCTCAAAATAAAGCGAATGGCTGAACTCAAGTGGGAAATACCTAACAACGTGCAATTCATCCCTATAGACTTCACAGAAGAAAACATTACTAATGTGCTTATTAAATCTTCATTCTCACCTAAGAAATTGACGTTTATCAGCTGGTTAGGTGTAACGTATTATTTAACGATAGACACGATATTTGAAACATTACAAGCATTAAAAAGAATTATACCCACTGGAAGTTCAATTGTATTTGACTATTTAGATGATACTGCATTTGACCCAGACAGAGCATCAAAACGTATATTACAAATGCAAGAAATAGCTAAACAAGCGCAAGAACCTCTAAAAACTGGCTTAGACCCAAATACGATGGACTTATCACTTCAGCAAATAGATATGCTACTTTACGAACACCTTTCTCCTGAGGATATTGACAAGCGATATTTCAACAACAGACACGATCTATTAAGCGCTTTTGAGCATTTTTATTTTGCTCAAGCTACATTTTAACAACTTGTAAAACTAAGATAATAATATAGCATGCTTTTATTAGAACATAAGGAGGGCTATTTGAAATTGATCTTTTCAAATAGCCTCATTTTTTTATAACAACTAAACAATGTTAAATTGGTTTAAAGTTTGTCAACTTGAATGAAAACAGCGCTGCTATAATCGTTACAATCGCACCAATCAGAAAAATAATCATAGATCCAAACATTGTCCAAACTACTGCCCCTAGAATTGGGATACAAACTGCGACAACGTGCGCTATTGTACTACCCATTGCTAACGTCGCACTTAATTCATCTCTGGGAACAAGACGTCCTACGAAAGATGAAATACCGATATCGTCAAAACCAACTAACACATCATCAATGATAAAAAGAAAATAAATAAGATAGACATAATCGAACAAAGCATACCCTACGAATACAAACGTAACTAGGATATAATTAACCGCAAGTGCTCTTCCTTCACCCCATCGCTGTATTGCCTTACCAACTAATGGACGCGTAATAATGGCGCATATACTGTGAGCAGCCATAAGTAGTGCCATTAATTGTACAGAAGTATTAAATGTTTCAACCAAGAGTAATGTCCCAAAAGTAATAAAAAACATTTCCCTTGTCGCAGACAAGATAGTCAACAAATAATAAGGAGTATACGCCCTTTTAAAAACTAATTTCACTGTGGGAGAAGAGTAACTTTTAGCTCGCACGATCTTCACCCCTGCAATTGTGCTAATCAATGCGAAAATACTGCTTATAATAAAGATTGTTTCAAATGAAGATACCGTACTAATTCCCCACACTAAACCCATTCCTAATAAACTTGCTACTGCATTATAACTTGCAATTAGTCCAAATTTATAGGAACGATCCCGTTCTGTAGAAAAATCAGTTACTAAATAATCTCCTTGTATCCCCCTTAAATGTGTCCCAGTACTATAAATTAAAGTGAAAATAATAATGAATAACAAATTGTCAGAGACAGTATATAAAACTAACCCTGCTGCAATCACAATTAGAGAGCAAATCCACACAGCTTTTGGGGTAAACCGTGATGCAATAAGGACAATTCCAACTGCAAATAATCCAGGCAGCTCCTTCATTCCATCAACCCAACCATATTGAGTCGGAGAAAAGGACAAATGATCTAATAAGTAATTTTTATAAACTCCCTGATACATAGCGACCGCTACACTTGATAAAACAAATGAATATAATAGGATGCGGAAATTCTTTTCTTTCATTTCAGTTAACACTCCTTCAACTTTTTTGCAAACTTATACTTTCGTCAAGCAAAAATTGAAGGAGCTCTTGGGTAGCAACCAATTAATAAGTTACGAGCAGATGTTCAAACTCATTTAATTCATATAAAAATAAATTCATACCCCATTGACGTCATCCTTTCTATATAGCTTTAAACACTTCCCGATGCTAACATATAGTATAGAAGATTAAAATTTAGCATTCAATATATTCATAATAATATGATTTTTATAACAAATAAATCATATATATCTAAATTATTGACTCTTTTCGTAAACTTTGTTGCTATAGTTCCTTAAATTGAAGATTAGAAAGTCGTTTTACTCAACAGTCATCGTTTTATTGAAGAAAAGATGCCCCTAAACCTAGTAGTATACGTGTTTATTTTTTCGTACGAAAAATTCATTCTATACGCATACAGCGAACTTATTTTACAGCTATAATACGAATCCTTTTATAATCCGCAACCCAAGATCCTTGATGAAACAATTGAGGTTTTATTTTCTCATTAACTAATCTGTATAAATGAAGCTGCTGTTCTTCACTAAACCCAACAAAAAAATCGCTAGCAAAACTATCTAACCAATGATTCAACCCTTCTTCTTGGTCGGCCAGTAATGTCGGTCGATCAAAATATTGAGCGTAATGAACTGTAAAACCATGCTCTTCAAGTAAAGTAGTGTATTCTCCTACACTTGGAAAATACCAAGGGTTTCTTACTGAAGCATCTATCCCAAACTCACTATATAGTACACTTGATATAGCTTTAATAATTGTTTCTACATTGTATTTCCCACCAAACTCAGCTACAAACCTTCCACCCGGCTTTAACGCATGTGAAATATTTTCAACAACTTTTGACGTCTGCTTCATCCAGTGAATAGCCGCATTGGAAAATACAGCATCATATTTATCGTGAGTTAGAAAGGTTTCACCATCTTGGATAAGAAATGAAATGGACGGATACTTGCTTCGTGCTTGTTGAATCATTTCTTCAGACGAGTCAATTCCAACTATCACTGATCCAAATTGAAATATCTCATTTGCAAGGTCACCTGTTCCACAACCTAAGTCAAGAATTTCTTCTCCTTCTTGTGGATTAAGCAGTTCTATTAGTTCTTTGCCAAAATTTGAAACAAAATGTTGCTTGTCATCGTACAAGTTTGCATTCCAGCTATTCAATGGCTTACCCCTCCTCTAGCATTAATTAAAGGTAGTTTCATCATAGCCAATGGAAAAGTATTCGTCTAAGATATATAATCTATTATATTAATAGCTTTTAGCTATGGAGGTTATATTGTTGGAAATAAGATTATTAGAATACGCACTCGCTATATCCAAGAGCCGAAATTTTACTAAAGCAGCAGAGAGCCTCCACATTGCACAACCATCATTAAGTAAGCAAATTTCTAAATTAGAGAATGAATTAGGGGTACAATTATTTATTCGTAAGCATGGCAACATTACTCCAACTCCTGCTGGAGTGAGATTCTTAAAAAAAGCGGAAAAGATTGTCCTTATGCGGAACGACTTAATTCGTGAAATGAAAGAAGTTAATCAAGGAACAAGCGGGGAGTTAATCATCGGTTCAACAGCAGTCACAGGTGGTCATGTATTACCTCCACTTCTTCAAGAATACAAACAAAGATACCCCAATGTTCAAATTAAGCTAGTTGAAGAATCAACAAAACAGCTTACTTCCTTAACTGCTAAAGGGGAAATCGACATTGCTATAGTAGCTCTCCCAATAGAAAATACATACTTAACTACAAAAACAATGTTTACCGAGCCACTTCACATCGTTCTACCGACAAAAATAACCTCTTGGATGCCGAGCCATATTCAAAGTCTATTAACACCATCACAGATACAGCACGCCCGTACTCTTTCATTAGAAAGCTTGTCCCAATGTCCATTTATCCTGCTAAAGCAAGGTTTTGGGTTTCGAAATTCGGTATTAGAGTTATGTGCAAAGAGTGGGTTTCAACCTCAGATAGAGTTTGAAACAAGTAGTATTGAAACAGCGCAGTCACTAGTAAAAAATGGCCTCGGCGTGACGGTTGTACCGAATATGGTCGTACATCAAAATGTTAATAAACAACTTACTTACTTTAAAATAGATTCAAATCCAACAAGGACACTTGTCTTTGCTTATCATCACGAACGTTACTTAAGCTCACCTTCTAGAGCACTCATGAATGTTTTTGCTGAATTAAATAATTTAAATTAATATGTTTACCTTTAGTAGACTTTGATCTAATTTTATAGGTGGGGTTCTACTCCACCTATAAAACCAAAAACCCCACTAAATGTAAAAGTGGGGGTTAAAATCGACTAGATTAAATCCGAATTTTTATTCACGTATGTATCTTTTGCCTAGAAAAAAATTTGTTAGAATTAAATGATATGTTTGCTAATTTTATCAGGTACCATAACAACTTCTGTAGTTATTGGTGTTTGTTCCTCTTGATCAATACATTCTTCCCAATACTCCATATGCTTCTTAATTATTTCATTCTTATTGTTTATTTCATCTTCCGTAAGTTCTACATTCATTTCATTATCACCTTGTATTGCATACCAATAAAGAAATTCACCATCAGCATTTTTTTCACGAAACATTGTTTCTACATACAAATTTTCATTTTTCAATATAATAAGTACCTTATCCATGTTTTGATTTAACATGTCCATCCATTCATCCACACGTTTCGTTTTACCTTCTTTAATACGATATTTACTTAATCGAACTTTCATTTAGCTTTACCTCCTACATTAACTTCCATCCTAATTAATATATCATACCTTTTCAAATAAGTTTGTGTTTTACTATTAAAAACCAGCTCCCTTAAAGGAAGCTGGTTTATGGGTAATTAATAACCTTATTCCTCAATGAATACAAACTCAGTTGGACATCCTCGAATACCCTTACTTATAAGCTTAATCGTCTTAGAAGTGTTCTCGATAAACTGAAGATGAAAACGATTAAACCTAGTAATAAGTTCTTTATTATTAGCTAAGTCTTCTCGTGTAATATGATAATCTTCTAAACTACTAGGGTATTGATGTTGTAGCAAAACGCTTTCGATCTCTTCAAGTAACTTGAACATATCGATATCCTGAAAGTGATGAACACTAGCTTTTATTGATGACCAATTTTTCGGTTGGGCATAAAAATATGAACTCCACCAATACAACTCTACTACGGATTTTCTTGCATGATCATAAAACATATGAAATACGAATAAAGCTTGTTGCCCAGTAGTTAGCTGTTCATAAAATTGCTCTTTAAAAGCGGACATGCTTTGTAAAGTTTGCTCAACCATACTATTTTTATAGGCTATGATCAAAGGTTCAAAGCATACTTTACAAAGCTCCTCATGAGCTAACGTGTCAAATTCCTTTCTTGTCATCTTAACTATCAACATTTATCACTCCTCCAACTTATTATACATTAATTGGAAGAAATAAAGCTGTTTGTATTTGCTTATCAAGCTATTAAATTCATTATAGTCCTTAAATATATTATTGGAACCCAATGAAATTTTAATAAAATATTTTAGTCGAAGCTTATCCCGATCATTTATACTGCCCTTAAGGTGTAGATGATAAATTTAGTACTCTAATTTTCTCATAAATGCAACAAACTTTAATTCATTAACCTACTCCAAAATTGATGTCAATTTTGTCTTTGACTTAGAACCTTAGCTACAAAACTATTTTTTTCTTCGGAATAGGCAGATACATTATTGGGATATTTAATAGCTAGGGTCTTTTTAAGTGCTTCATATTCTTTAGCCATTTGAGGGTTATTATTTAAATAATCTCTGAAAAACGTGTGTTGTTGCCACCAATCACCCTTATATTCAACGATATGAAGAATATGAGATTTTGTCATGGTATTTAAATTTGAAAATTTCGCAAACACTTCTTTACCTTCTATTTCAACTTTAGATAAATGATAATAGCCTTCTTCTTTCAGAACGTTTGTATCAAACTGTTGTATATCACTTAAAGATTCAACACCAACTAATATGTCAAGTATGGGCTTTGCCAATATACTCCGAATAGCTGCACTACCTATATGTTGAATATCTTTTACATAGTTACCAATTAATAAATCCAAAGTCTCTTTCTCTTCTAAAAACAGGCTATTCCATTCTGAATATTTATTTTCTACTAGCTTAACTTCACCTTTGTTCAAACCTAACATTTCCCTCCCCCTTCTGAAATCACTGGATATAACGCAAACTATATAGAAATAATTTCAAATTACTAAAATAGTCTTTATCAGATAAACTTAACAATTCAAAGTTTAACTAAATTTAACTATATTGATAATCATTTCACCATATAGTAAAATATGGATAATCATTACCTGCTTGAGGTCCAATAATGAAATAATCTTTTTTTATTGTTTTGGTATAAACAGCAATACTCATTTACTTTACTCCATATGGTAGATTAGGTTTACTTATTTTTCAAGTGACATTAATAATTAAAAACAGAAAGAAATCACAATAAAAGCGTTAATAAGAAAATCCCAAGCGCTAAGCAAAAAAAAGGTAAATGATTATTAAATTTTCTAAATATACTGAAAAGGGTGTGAACACTTTATTAGCTCTTAAGTTATCTCAGTATTACGCAAAATCGTTTTAAAAAAGCAAAAAACACATTCCATATTCACAAGAATTGTTGATGGATTTATAAGAAAAATATTAAAAAAAGAAGGTAAAATATGAGATTATTTCGGAAAACTTTATCATTATTCATCTATACTTTATTCACTTTTCTATATTTATCAGGATGTGAAATCCAAACATCATCACATAATAGTGAAAAAGTTATCTCACTGAAAGCAGATCATATCGGTCAAATAAGTAGTTCTAACAAAGCTAACTTCGATTTTAAAAGCATAGATTTGAAAGGTAATGACTTTAGTGACTTAATGTTTCTGAAAGATATATTAGCAGATAAAAGAATTGTCATGCTCGGTGAAAGCTCTCATGGGGTTGCAGAATATAATCAAATGAAAGGCAGGCTCATTAAATTTTTACATGAAGAGTTAGATTACAATGTAGTAGCTTTCGAAAGCGGCATGACAGAGGTTAATCTGACAAATGAACTGTTGCTTGAGCTAGATTCAATTACTGGCATGAAGAAATCTCTTTATAATATTTGGCATACGAACAATAATACATATTTATTTAAATATATACGAGAACAGAAATCTACAAGTCAACCTATCAACCTTGTTGGATTTGATATGAATTCAATGGGTACAAGGGAGGGATTGCTATACGATTTTTTTGAGGATATAAATTTAGAGTATGCAAAAGCTATTGAAATAGCAGAAAAAGAGTTTTATTCTTTAACACAACTAGGCAATCCTATTCCAGATGAAAGAAATAAAAAGTTAATCGATCAATATAAGAATTTATTAAGTAGTTTGAACGAAGAAAATTCTAATCTAGCTCGATCTTTAAACGAGAATATCCAACAATTGTTTGATAAAATATTCAAACAAAGATTATATTTACTTACTAACATATACAACAGTAGTGAAGAAATAAATTATATGAACTTAAGAGATAAAATCATGTCAGAAAATTTAGTATGGTTGCTTAATGAATTATATCCTGATGAAAAATTCGTTGTATGGGGACATAACGGTCACATTATGAAAAACAATTCAGCCACTAGCAATGGTTGGTACGTTAGTATGGTAGAATATTTACCAGAGTCTATAAAAAATGAAGCATATGTTATCGGATTATATATGTATAGTGGTAAACATAAATCCCTTGACATTAAAGAAATTGTGGATGTTAATACGAACCACAAAACTAACTCAATAGAACATCGGCTTAATCAATCAGGATATCCAGTGACCTTTTTAAATATCAATATAAAAGATGATAAAGCAAATAGTTATTGGTGGAATTCGGAAGCAATAGGAAAACACGATGGTAGAAGTGATATTCTATTTATACCGAGTGAGCAATACGATGGCCTTATATTGATAGATAAAGTAAGTCCACCATCATATACATTGCAATAGCGAATTGGCGTACCATCATCTAGATAGATTCATCGATAAATGAATCTATCTAGATTTTTCACTGTTAGTTGTAAAAATAATTTTCGTACGTTTTCTTCATTCATTTTACTAACTTTAGACAGTTAACCTTTTCTCGCTGAATTCTTGAGGATACATGCAATTGTTCGTATGTTGGTTGAGCTCACTAATGGAAAAAGCATCACATGCCTGCTCTCTTCCTAATTCTACAAATTTACCTAAGGATTTTTTCTGAAATCCACCTACACCTTGTAAATCAATTTCTATAATTACATCTGCATATTTTTCTACAAGCTGGTTTGTATGATATTTACTTGCTACGCCTATGTATCTTGAAAGCTGATGTAGTATATTTTTTGGCTGTTGATCTTTTGATCCTCGTAGGCAAACAGCAGTAATATGCTTAGCACCCATTTCTTTTACGATATCGACAGGATTATTATTTAATATATATCCATCAACTAATAGCTGATTGCCATAATTAACAGGTGCAAATATGCCAGGAATGGCTACACTTGCATGAATAGCTTTGGCCACTTCACCTGAACGAATGACAACTAGTTTGCCAGATAACAGATCTAAACTAACTATTGCAAGTGGGATCTCTAGATCAGTAAAATACTTGCCGTCTGTGAGCTGTAGTAGCTTGTCATAAATTCTTTTCCCTTTAACAAATCCTTTTTTACCCAATCTTATATCTATTAATTTTCTTAATGAAAGTTCATCTAATTCCTTTTTCATTGTTTCTGGTTTCATAGCACAAGCGTATAAGCCGGCAATGACAGCTCCTGCGCTCGTTCCAGCAATATGTGTAATTTCCATATTTTGTTTCTTCAATTCGTTAAGTACGCCAATATGAGCAGCACCTCTTATGGAGCCACCACTCAACGATAAGCCTGTTCTGATCATTCCACTTACCTCCCAGCCCAATATTTTGATTAGAGGTTGGTAACAGCTTTCAGAGTTAACACATGATGATGTCCTTATACTGTAGTTCACTTGTTCAAAGCTACACTATCTTGTTGTTGTTTGCTGTTCTCGATTTCCTCCTTCATATAAGTTCCAGCATTATTTTTTAACTTTATCCACAATAAAATGAGATAACTAATGAGAATTAATGCGCCTAAGAGATAAATATATACATCATATTCCTGAAACAATTGCTTTACTTTCGTTACATTTCCAAGTTTGCCAATCATGAGAACGGCAACTGACCATGGCAGGATTCCCAAAAAAGTATGAACAAGATAAATACGTAACTTTACATTACTTATACCAGCTACATAAGAAATATAATTTCCTATACCGAATGGTCTTGATAAAGAGATACTCCAAACTCCATACCTTCTAAACCAACATCTAGCTTTCTCCATACTTATCCAAAATCTCTTTGGGAATAAGAAGGTCATTTTTGCACCGAGTACATAAGGAATGAGGCTCGCTACCGTATACATACTTGCCATACCAAGCGAGGTGAGTACAATCTCCATATGACTAGGATTTAGCAACAGACCGTACGATAAAACGACCACAATTCCCGGGAATGGTATAGATGAGCCTTCTAAAAACATGGATATAAATAAACCAATCGTACCTAGATTTTGTATAAGTTCTAGCATATTCATCTATCTTTCACCCTTTTTCCTATATAAGATGCTGGTTTAGAGACTTCAATAATCACAGATTATCCTATTAATCTGTTAACCATTTCTCCTTTGACATAAACTACCCAACCTTATCTACCTTTTTGTTGTTAATAGCTTTTATGACTGTTAATAATTTCTCAGAAGCAAACTGGCACGTCTGCAGATAACCCTCAATTCTTTGTTGGTGCTCATTCCATTCCTGCTTATTCGTTAGTTTCTCAATGATCTGTGATGAGATAGACATATTCAAATCAAGTTTATACACTAAGCTTTCACTTTGGAGATAAGATAAATTAATTTCTTCCTGTCCTGGTAAACCAGCTATTGCAAAGATTGGTAACTTTTTATGCAAAGCCTCACTAACAGTTACACCGCCAGGCTTCGTTACAATAGCATCAACATTTTCATACAAATCATTCATTTCATCTCGCGAAGAAAGATACTGCAACGGCGTAATATATGGTTTTTTACAGTTTGTTAACTCTTCGTACATCCTCACGTTATTTCCACATAATACGGAAAAATGAAAATGCTTTGCTGAATGATCTATTTGCCTTAGAAGGTCTACCATATTTCCTAAGCCACAACTTCCACCAGCTAACAAAATATGATGGATTTGTTTTTGTTCGAACTGTCGGCTCACCCGATTAAACTTGCCATTAATAGGAATACCTGTCACAACTATCTTTTCTGCAGTTACCCCGCTATCCTCTATTAAGGAAGTACGTATGTGCTCACTTGGTACAAAATGATAATCAACACCATCTCTTCCCCAGACATTGTTAATAAAAAAATCTGTATAAACATTCATTAACGGAACATCAATCATTCTCTTTTGCTTTAAGCGGCTAACTAAAAACGATGGAAAGCCATGTGTTGCTACGATAACATCAGGTTGTTCACGTTGAATAAGTTGCTCCATGTTTTTTAAAAACAACCTTTCATACCATTGTAATGAGTAGGTTGTTGATTTTGAATAACCGAAATTATTATATGCCCACTTATACGTTTTAGGTGATACTTTTATCCATTTAAGATAAAATGCTGTAATTAATTTTTCTAAAACTGGATGAGAGTAACTAAGTAGGTCAACCTTATTCGTTGTTATCCCATTGGTAGTCCTATTAATTGAATGAATTAAAGCCTCTGCTACTTGATGATGTCCGGAAGGCATACTTAACAATGGCAAAAATAATATCTTTTTCATTCCTGCTCTCTCCCTTTCATATGATTAAGATTCCAGTTAAGGCTCTGTTCTTAAATATTGTTACAATTCTCACTAAAATCACAACGGAAGAAATTACAATGAAAAATGTAGTAGAGGGCGTGTATCATTTCTTAATTTGGATATGCAAAAAAAGCTAAGATAAAAAAAGAGAACACTTCTCTCATATGATAAATGTGCCTATCATTCTACGAAGAAGTGTCCTTATTATTATAAATAATTCCCTGACATAAATGTAAATTTATTCTAATTCCAACTCTAAGATGTTGGTATTTTAACAATTACTTTAAATAGATCGCCATCTAGATCTATTTGTAATGTACCGCCATGTAAATCAACGATCGATTGAGCAATCGCAAGCCCTAAGCCAGATCCCTCTGTAGCTCGTGATGTATCTGCTCGTTTAAATCTTTCAAGTAGTTCGTTAATATTCTCACCAAGCTCATATTTAGTAATGTTCTTAACAACAAATTCTGCTTGGTTATTTTCATGCTTTAGACTAACATATACTCTTGTACCTGTAAGTGAATACTTCAGTGCATTAACGATTAAATTGTCTAACACACGCCACCATCTTTGTCCGTCTACGTAGCTCATCACTGAGGTATCTGGAATTGTTATCCGAAAATCAAGACCGGATTTTTCAATATCCTCTTGGTGTTCACCAAGTACTTGATGTATTAATTGTGTTAAATCTACCTGTTGCTTATGAAGCTCTAAATTCCCGCTCGCCATTTTTGATACTTCAAACAAGTCCTCAATGAGTATTTTTAAGCGATTGGATTTTCTTTCTAATATATTTACATACTCATTTCTCTCTTCCTCTGTCAGCTGCTGATTTTTTAACAAATCGGTATATGTGATGATTGAGGTCAGAGGTGTTCTTAAATCATGACTTACATTTGTTATAAGCTCGGTTTTTAATCGTTCACTTTTTGCTTGCTCTGTTAGTGACGTCTTAATTCCAGCTCTTAGTTTATTAAGATGTTTCGCATGCTTAGCTATAACTGACTTTCCTTTTTCAGGAACTGGTTCAAGTAAGGTGCCACTTGCCATTTGCTCGGTTGCTCTAAATACACGATTTAAATAACGAATCCTTTTCATCAGAAACAAAATTGACGGTATACCGATGAAGAAGACACAAATAAGATAAAACATGATTAAACCATCATCGTAAGAATTAGCAAAGGCAATTGCAGTTCCAATCCCCCAAAAAAAGATAACGATTAATATCGCCAACATTTGCTTCCCGATAGCGGTTTTTAAAAAAGCATCCCTTACTAACTTTATATTTTTAACAACAATACCGTTTTTAAGTGTTTCGATAAAGCCCAATCCTTGCTTTAGCTCATCATACGTCCATACAACTTGGTATATGCCAAACCATATTGCAAATAAATGAATGAAATGATTAAATAATAGCCCTTCAACACTCTGATAATTGTAATAAGAAAATAATGAATAATAATCTTGCTTAAGCATGAAAGTAAATATCATGACAATCCAGCCATTGATCAAAATTAGGACAAGCCTTATGTCTAATGGCCAATTTTCATATTGTCGTCTTACAGAACTATCTACGTACCAAGATTTACGAAATTTAAATATTAATAATATAATTAATAAAGCAACAACAGCTATTGCCAGCATGATTAATGACAGATTTTTTTGATAAATAAAATATTGTGCCCTTTCTACTTGATTCATGTTTGCAACGGGTATAGTTATTTTTCCTTCAAATGTTGATGGAGAAGCTTTTAATAATGTGGTTATTTTATTATTGACATCGATTCCAGTTTCTTCGTTGTACTCTCCACCGATATAATATGATGCACTATCTAAATATTGTGATGCCTTTAAATATCCATTCTTTTTACTGAACTCCATAGTAAACGCAGCTTTTTCTGATACATCTCCAGATGAGAAGGTTTCGCCTGTCTCAATATTTTTCAACTCATATGAGAAATATGTGAAATCGGACACGAAGTCTTGTTTTTTCGCATTTAGTTCCGCTATATACGAATCAATATTTGTGTTAATAACTGCTTTTATCTTTTTTTCGACATATTCATCATCTTCAAAGTTTTTTTGTACGTCAGCTATTTTGGCGTCTCGTTCTTTCGTAAGGGCATCTTTCACAGAGGTATTACCTGAAGCCTCCGCTTCTAAAATACGTGATTGATATTGCCCTTGTATATTTTGAATTTGCGAAGTTAAGTCACCGTAGTAAAACCTATACTGATCTATTTCTTGTTGAGAAACAGAAACTGTTTCCTTCAACTGCTCCTTATCAGGATTATTTAACACAATTGAACTTAATTCCCTTATATAGTTATGGTATTCTGATTGAAATTCATCGGTTTGAAAATAATCTTGATTACCGATAAATCGATGAGCATTTTCTAGAGTTGAAGTTACGGCAATTAGAATTATACTAACTAATAAACTCCAACCAATTGTTTTATAGAAATTCTTCTTCATTTTACAAACCCCCTTCTTACACTCACTAAGCTATAAAAAATCCATTAAAACGTTGTTTATCTATATGTTTGCGAACTTTCTTTAAAGAAGGTTACTTCTCAATCTTATAACCAATCCCCCAAACAACCTTAACATAACGAGGATTTTTTGGATTTTCTTCTATTTTTTCTCGTATTTTTCGAATATGCACTGCTACGATATTCTCGGCGTTATATGCTGGCTCATTCCATACTCGTTCATAAATTTCATTAATGGAAAACACACGCCCTGCATTCAGTAATAATAGCTCTGTGATCTTATACTCAATCGGTGTAAGCTTAATTGAGTTGCCGTCTAGCTTCACTTCCTTTGCTTCCTGATCAAGAACTAAGCCATTTACTTCAGTGATTGTTTGTTGCTCATGATATGTGCCTAGCTGTACATACCTGCGCATTTGTGATTTTACACGCGCAATGAGCTCCATCGGATGAAATGGCTTCGTAATATAGTCGTCAGCTCCTACTGAAAGTCCATGAATTTTATCTGTATCCTCAGCTTTTGCACTGAGCATAATGATAGGAATATTGTACTTATCTCGTATTTTAAATGTTGCCGCAATTCCATCCATCTGTGGCATCATGATGTCCATTATAATTAAATGCACTTCATTATTTTCAAGCTGTTGGAGTGTTTCAATTCCATTTGCTGCTTTTATGACCTTATATCCCTCATTACTAAGGTAAATCTCAATGCCATCTCTTATCTCTTTGTCGTCATCGGTAACTAGAATTGTATATTCGTTCATCATTACACCTCATCTCCTACTCATTTGCTCATTATTATACTTGTCATTTCTTAACATTTGGATTAGAAAAATATGAAGAATTTCTTAAGGAAAGTATACAATCACCTTAAGCTTTGTAAATGTTCTTTCATAAGCTTTGTTTTATAACTTCTATAGGAATACACCATAATATTCTGCAATGCTTACTAAATTTGTGTTTAACTCTTTAACATAGCACTGTTTTCGCAGTCATTGTTGTTTATCGTAATAACAGCTAAACATGAAAACAACTATCGTTCGGGACACCTTTTCTTTTTTAATGACTGTAAAAATCATTTATATATACACATCAATAACTCAAATTAAAATAAAAAAGCAACAAAGAAATTGCTAAAGGTGTTTGTAATATAAGAAAATATAATGTTATAAAATGGTATTTCATATTAATTATATCAATATATTATTTGTAGTGTTATATGTTTTATTACCTTTTTTAGCTTAGTTCAGAATAAGTAACCTTAAACATTAACTAATGATGTCAAGATAATAACACATAAGTAAAAGCTGTTTACGTGTTTATCGTACTAAGAATAAACACGTAAACAGCTAGTATTCTTGGCATCTTTTCATTTAAAAACAACAACATCTAGATAAAAATACTAATTTAAGGAAGGATGGCACAAAGCTCGAAAAAACGTAAGCATATGAAGATCAGTCGCAACGGTAGTTTTTATGTAAATATCAACTAGATGAGTACCTCAGGCTAAAGTAGTAGACCATGTTCATCCTATTCATTGATGTACGATAAGCTCCCTTTAAGTATGCTATACATAAGAGATAGCAACTAGGAGGAATGAAAGATGAAACAATATAATCTATTACCTATAGTGGCAGGTATATTAAGTGCTGGCATAGTCGGTTTCAGCTTTTTATTTTTAAAAAATATTGTAAGTGAAACTTCACCTTTAGCTATATTATCCTACCGTTTTACTATTGCATTTATTGTCATGACAGCATTTATTTTATTAAAAGTAATACGCGTAGATTTTCGACATAAACCCGTACTCCCACTTATATTATTCTCAATCGTTCAACCTGTACTTTCTTTTTCATTTCAAACTTATGGAATGAAATATGCTTCTTCCAGTGAAGCTGGTATTATTACAGCCTTAGTCCCCATTTTTGTCATGTTATTCGCAACTATCTTGTTAAAAGAGAGCACGACAACAATACAGAAAGCTTCTATTCTGCTTTCCGTGGGTGGTGTAAGTTACATTACTGTTATGAAAGGCGTTGACGGTGAAGCAAATATGCTTGGTATTATACTCATCTTTTTATCTGTTGTATCAATGGCTTTTTATACTGTATTGGCAAGAAAGTTTTCTAAACAATTTTCACCAATTGAATTAACGTATGCAATGATGGGCATGGGCATGATCATGTTTAATTTAGTACTTTTTGTCTCACCTGAAAAAGCTGATTTTACAGTCTTATTAAAAGCCAATTTTATTTTACCGATGTTATACTTAGCGATTTTATCTTCTGTAGTTACATCTTTCTTAAGCAATTACATGGTATCTAGAATGAAAGCTTCACAATCTGTTGTATTTATGAACCTTTCAACAATTGTAAGTATACTTGCAGGTGTTTTCATTCTGCATGAAACATTTTACACTTATCACTTGATTGGCACTATTATGATTATCATAGGTGTTGTCGGAGCAAATATAAAGGGCATAAATATACCTAAACAAATGACGCAGAAATCAACTGTCATTCATGACTAAACACCCATATATCTTTCAGTTAAAAAGAGTAGCTTTAGCATAGGTATTAACAACAAGTCTCTTAATGAATAACAAAATGAAATTTAGTGGTAATGTTATTGTTTTTCGAAGAAAAGATACTTTAGTTTACGGAGTCTTACTAAGATATCTACACGTATACAACTAAATCTGGTCACCTTTTTTTTATAATCCTTTTGTGGTAAGGTTCAAACCTCATCATAGTAACTTTTACAAAAAGCGGCTAATACAAAAACAACCAAAATAAATAAGTCATGCATGTAGCTTTTAGCTAATATGCATGACTTATTTATAGTTAAATTCTTTGTGCTACCTACTACTTACTAGGTGTCATATTGAAAGCTTTGATCAAATACCTTAACTTTTCTAGAAGCTTCATCATTGACCAGTTAAAGCCTCATTATATGATGTCCCATCATAGAACCTTAATAAGTCTCCATAAACAATGTTATCTGAGTATTCTAGCTCATGTTTTACTTTTTCTTCATATGGTTCACAGCTAGAACTAGTCGTTTTTGCTCCAGTACGTTTGTCAAAACATATAGATTTTGTATATATATAATCCTCCGTTATAAAGCTTCCATCTCTCAAGACAGTAAGGTCACTCTTTTTTGTCGAGAAGATATCAGCACCAAAATGAACGTCATTTTTTGTTTCAATCCCCAATAAGTGCAAAAGTGTCGGCTTCACATCTATTTGTCCTGATACTTTCGAAACTACAAGTGGATTTTCATCTGTAATTCCCGGTATATGAATTATTAAAGGGACTTTTTGTAAATTCACTACATCAAATGGTGTCATTTCTTTTCCTAAAAACTCTCCCATAGCTTTTTTATGATTTTCGGAAATTCCATAGTGATCGCCATAGAATACGAGAATCGAATTTTCATATATGCCTTCTTGCTTTAGTAATTCAACGAAATCTTTAAGAGCCTCATCCATATATCGCACAGTTGGAAAATATCGATTAACTGTCCGGCTATTAGACGTAAACTCATCTACCATCTTATCCTCTTCTTCAAGTACAAACGGAAAATGATTTGTTAACGTAATAAACTTTGTATAAAACGGCTGCGGTAGTGTCTTTAATATATCTACAGATTGGGAAAAGAACTCTGCATCCTTTAACCCCCAACCAATTGAATTGTTCTCATTAACATCAAAATCAATTAATGAGAAATAACGATCATAGCCTAGGTTAGGGTACATTACATCTCTATTCCAAAAGCTTTTTTTATTCGCATGGAATACCGCTGAATAATAATTTTCTTCTTTCAAGATTTCTGGTGTCGCACGATATTCATTTTCTGAATGAGTAAAAAATACTGCCCCCCTACCTAAAGGGTATAATGAATTCTCAACTAAAAACTCACTATCAGAAGTTTTTCCCTGACCCGTTTGATGATAAAAATTATCAAAATAATAGCTTTCTTTCACAAATTCATTTAAAAAAGGCGTAATTTCTTCCCCATTAATTGTTTCATTTATCACAAAATTTTGCAAAGATTCCATTGAAACGATAATCACATTACGACCTTTTGCGATATCAAAAAAGTCTTGATTTGGTTCTTTGTAATTTGCTTTTATATAATTTTCTATTTCAACAAACTCACTACTATCTGCAAATGCTCTTTGTGCTTTTGTTTTAGATGTTAACAAAAGATCGTAAATGTGGTAATTGTATGACCCGATGTTCTTCACTATTATTTCTCTGTCAAATGTACGCGTTAACAGCTGCGGTCTTTCCGTTTCCGCAAGTACTAAATTAACTAAAGCAATGCTTGTAACTAATATGAAATAGGCTCGTTTATCTTTCTTCGTATAAATGATTTCATTAGATCCCTTATTCCTGTGACGCATAATGCAATATAACACAAGCACATCGACAAACATAAAAATATCAGTCACATGCAATAGCTCAAAAATACTATTATGTAGATCCTTTATATTGCTAGTTTGGAAAAGTAATGGCATTGTAATAAAATCTGAAAATTCCCTATAATACAACACATTTGCATACAACACGAATGAAACTATGAAGCTTGTAACAATTAAATAACGATTACGTTTCTTGATATTAATAAACAGTGCAATTCCAAAAATAATAAGTAAAAAGCTTAGCGGATTTATAAATAGGATAAATTCTTGCTTCCAAGATTCAACCTTTAAATCAAAGCTAGTTTTATAGACAATATATGTCTTCAGCCATAATAAAGTTGTGGCGGCGAATACGAATGACATCTTTAACAATGATGATTTATTCATCCCTAAATTCCTCCCAAATTCATGGCACCTACAAAGGGAATTTTTGTATTTTTAATTATGATTTTAGCATTGTTATTTATTGTTTTCTACCCATAATTTACTAAAATAATATCTTTTTAGAATGGAAATATCCTACTTCGTGTATGTACTATGAAATATTAGACGTCTACAACTAATAATCGTTACACCTTTTCTTATTTTTACGATACGATACGAAATGACATAACACTCCTATTAGTTGAAGGTGTTTTCGCATTTATTGTTGCTTAGTAAAACATCATCATGGGGATTGTCAATTAAGTAAATAGCAGCAACGTATATGCAAAAAAATTAGATAAAATCTAGAATTTGTATATCTACGAGATCAACATTCCTAATATTATCCTTATAATTCCATAGCATAATTTCTGAAGTTTCATCGTTATCTCTGAAAGGTTGCAATTTATCTACTGTTGAGTAATAAACAGGATTATACTTTACTTCACCACTATGTTTATTTTTCACCTTAAGTAAACCTTTAAATGATAAATCATTTACTTCTTGTCCTGTTTCCTCAAACAACTCTCTTATAGCACACTGCTTCGGGGTTTCACCTTCTTCTCTTCTACCTGCTGGTATCTCCCATTGATTTCTCCATACGTTATAGCATAAAAGAATACGCTCTCCACATATGATTACCGCAAAAGAACCGCTACGCGGTTCATATTTCTTCATCTTCGTTGCAATTAATAAAATCAAGAAACTGTAAACCGTTTTTATTTTCAATGATTTTCAATTTAAGTTCCTCCTATCCTGAAGACTCTAGTTCAAGCTGTATTTCTATAGTAACCAGCTTTTACTAGCTTAGCTTTCACCATCAAACACTATTAGGTTACTAATGAAAAATTCTCTTATTTGTTCAACTCCATGATCCTTCTTCCAAGTAACTGAAATGATCATTTCATCAAAAGCTTTTGTAATATCATTCTCTGTTAAGCCCTTCGCATAAAAGACAAAATCATATTTATAGGTTGCGTTAGTTTGAGAACTACCTTTACCGTACCAATACCTCTGCTCGTCAATAGCATTAATTGCATTTTTCCATTCTCCATATTCTGGGGTATCAATATTTAAGTCTATAACGTTATGCTTAGAGTCTATTTCAAAGTGAAATATCAATTTTCTAAAATCATTTATTGTTGGATTGACTAAATCTCCTGTTCCTACATATTGATATTCTTCTTCAGTTAAATTTGCTACGTTCACTCTAATATGAAAGCTTGGCTCTTTGAATTGGTTACAAGCAACTAGTAAAAAACAGCATAAAAAAAGTACTAGCTTTTTAATTGTGTATACCCCCTTTACTAAACAACAGGAATATTTTGTAATTTATATAAATAAGTTTATCATAACAAAATAACTTTCTCTTTATTTATAATTTTGTAAATAATTAGTTTTTTATGATATGTTGATGTTAAAATCAAAAGTAAAGCCTTGTTCAACTTGGCACACATGCGAAAACAATCATAAAAGATGGAGGTTATTCGATGGACAAAGAAATTTTATTTAATCACTTTTCAAAAGTGATAGAACTGTTAGAGCAGCATTACGTTGTTGCATCTAAAAAAGAAAAATTACTAAGTGGCTTACGGGAAAAGAATTCTGACGATTTTAAAAATATTAAATCCCTAAGCGAATTTGCTACATTTGTAACAGAGATGTTGATGCAGCTTAGTGGAGACAAGCATTTATACATTGATTTATTCACTGATCAAGAAGATGGTAACTTTCTAGAGGAGGATTGGCTAAAAAAAGAACTGGAATCAGAAAGAACAAACAACTTTGGGTTTACCGAAGTAAAGGTTATGCCAAATAATATCGGTTACATGAAAATAACACAGTTTATGAATCCTGATAGAGGTATAGATACAGCCATTGCAGCGATGAAAATGTTAGAAAATACGGATGCAACAATTATTGATTTACGTCACAATCGTGGGGGATATGGAGAGCTAGGAGAATACATACTTAGCTACTTTTTTGATGATGAACCTATACTACTATCTACTACTCATGATATGAATATAAAAGATTTCCAAACTTTCACCCATCCTTTTGTTGTTGGCAAACGCAAACTAAATCATCCACTTTACATATTAATTAACTGTAAAACTGGATCAGCAGCTGAGTACTTTACTTATGTACTCCTAGCTCATGAGAAAGCAATTATTGTAGGTGAACCTTCAGCAGGAGCTGCAAATAGAAATACGTATTATCCATTAACTGATGGAATAAGACTATCTATTTCAACTGGGGAACCTATTGTTGAAATAACCGGTTCTAACTGGGAGGGCGAAGGTGTCATTCCAAATATCAAATGTGCTCCTGAAGATGCCTTAGACAAAGCTATAGCACATTTACAACAAAGTGAATGAAGATTAATAGCTATCTAACTTTTTTATAACTAACCTATATGTCGTTAAGTATAAGGACATTCTATCCTTTTAATGAATTGCAGTATTCTTTAAAAGGATGAATGTCCTCTTGCATCTTCGTTAAATGTATGATTCTAGTTACTTATTTAACCTAATTGTATTTTCACAAAAATGTCATGTAAATAGTTATTAATCTGTTAAACTTTTAGACCTATTAGTTTTGGTGAAATGATTTCTATTCATTTTCGTTTGCAAAGAAATAAGTGCTGGTATAAAAACAGGTAGCATAATGACAGTCAGGAGTGTTAAACCAATGATTACTACAGTAGCCATTTGAGTTAACGACAGCACACCTGCTGGATACATTGCTGCAAACGTTCCACATAAAATTGTAGCAGCTGAAATAACGACTTTACCCATTTGTTTTTTAGCAATTACTAATGCTTCAATTGTTGAAAGTTCAATATTTTCTTTAAATCTCATCATTAGGAAAATACTATAATCGACTCCAAGTGCAATGATCATAATGAATGAAAAGAATGGAATGGTCCAAGACAATCCACTGTATCCAAAAACATGAACAAAAAGTAAATCAGTCATTGATAGAGCTGTATAATAACTTAATATAAGAGATGCAATAATAAATATTGGTATCCAAAAGGCCCTCATAATTAAGACGAGTACGACAAAAATTCCTACTAACATTAAAATAATTGTGCGAGAAAAGTCATCGTTTGCCATCATATTTAAATCGTTATTTATTGAAGAAATCCCACCTATTGCATACGTTGTACCCATTATATTGGAAGATACAAGTTCACTTTCAATGACAGAGTTTAGTTGATTAATGACTGAAATTGCTTCTGTTGAATACGGATCTACAGATAACTCAACTGTCAATTTGAACGTACTTCTTTCATCAGACATATACGTATTTAGGACATCCTGATAGTCTCCTTCAAGTAATTCTTCAGGAACAAAGAACGAAGAAGTTCCCTCAGATTGTGTTACCTTATCTAAATAGTTGGTTGCATCGTGAAGTCCTACTGAAATTTCGTTTAACCCTTCTGAGCTTTTAGAGAGACCTTTTTCTAATTCATTCATTCCAGAAGATAATTCCTCTAGTTCATTCTTCAGTTGTTGCTGGCCATCATTGATCATTAAAATTCCATTTTCTATCCCTTCCATATTAAATAGAATTTCTGATTGTCCTAGACTGCCTATCTCTAAGCCATCAGCAAGCTCTGAAGCTGCTTGAGTCAATTCTTTCGAAGCAGTCACTAATTGATTATGTCCTGCTATGATTTGCTCAAGCCCTTCATTTGCTTGAACAAACACATCATTAGTCGAAGAAAATCGATTGTTTAGCTCTATCAAACCATCTGTTAAAGCTGTAGACTGTACTGCTAATGTATCAATGGCTGTATTCAATGCCAACATATTTGGGTCAGATGCCACTTCTGGGTATGCACTTTCTATTTGAGTAACTAAGCTTTGCATTTCAATTGTTGTTGACTGAATGAATGCTAATTGCTTTTCCAAATTACCGTATTCATATGCAAATGAACCATACCCACTTTGAAGCTGTTCATAGTTTGCAAGTAACCCTGCCAATGATGTATCTAGCTTTGTTAAGTTATTTTCTAAAGTTGCTACAGCATTAGCTAGTTCTCTTGATCCTTGTACACCAATTTCTGAGCCATTATTAACTTGCTGTAATGCATTTGTTAGCTGCTTCATATTATTTGCAACTTCTTCAGTGCCATCTATGAGCCTATCTAAATCAGCAAAATCTTTTGGTGATGAGAAATTCTCATTCGTACCTGATAATCCATCTGCAATTTCTATTAGTCCATCGTTAGCTGTTGATAAACCTTCGTTCACTTCACCTACTTGATCTTCAATATATAACTCTGCTATTTTCTCTCCTTGTGGTCTTGTTGGTCCGTATACAGTTTCCACTCCCTCTATATTCATAAGGGATGCAGTTAAATCATCGATGAGAGCTAACTTTTCATTAGAATCTAAGCTTTCATCAGCAGCAATAACAACCGTAGTAGGTAATGCTTTACCAGGTGAAAATTTTTCAGCAAGAATGTTAAAGCCTTGTACTGATTCATACGTATCACTTACTTCATCTATACTGTTATACGATAACTCTCCTTTAGACAATAGTAAAAATGGGATTGTAATCATAACTACAATAATAATTGAAATAATTGGACGAGCCATTGAAAACTTTCCTAATATAGACCACAGTCTGCTTTCACCATGCCCTTTCTGCTTTTGCACTGGCCAGAACATAAATTTACCAATTACACTCATAAAAAAGGGCATCATTGTGTATAACACAACTAATAACGTGGCAACTGACACAGCTACAGCGACAGAGGATTGAAAAACAGAAAACTGAGCAAAACCTAATATACTAAAACCAATAAACACAGCTAAACCACTATATGCAACTGTTTTACCAGCTGTTCTGTATGTGGTGACTATCGCTTCAGTTATTTCTTGATTATTACTTAGCTCTTCCTTAAACCTGCTTAATAGTAAAATATTATAGTCCGTACCAATACCGAATAAAACTAAGATTAAAAATGTCTGTGTAGTTGTTGAAAATGGGAAATCAAATGCATCAACTAAATGCGCTACAATACTTAATGAGCAAATATAAGTGAGAGCAACGATTAATAATGAAATGATCGGTGTGATTGGAGAACGAAATACGACAATTAATACAAGGATAATAAAAATAACTGTAAAAAGTTCGGTTTTTTTAACACCTTCTCCTGTATTCTGAATTTGATCTTCATTAATAAATTCGTTACCTGTTAAATAAGTCTTCACCTCACTACCATTTAATTCCTTTTTTAGTTCTTCACGTACTTCACTCACTTTTTTCCCAGCTTTGTCTACACTGATAACTGCCATTACTGTTGTACCATCTTCAGAAACAAATTGATTTAATAATTCTTCGTTTTTAAAATGTGTAGCGATATGAGTGATCGCTAGTTCCTCTTGTTTGTTCTGTAAATTGGCTATTTCCTGCTCAATGTTATTTAGCTGAGCAGGTGTAAGAGGTTCATCTTCATGAAAGACGGCGACGACGTCTATATTTTCTTTACTTGTAGTTGTACCCTTCAAGTCATCTAGTAATTGATTAGACACAACTGATGAATATTCATCTGGTATTTTGGGCTGCCCCTTTTCCCTAACTAAATCATCTAAATTAGGCATTGTTGTTATTAATAAAGCAGATACAATTAACCAAAAAATAATCATTGCCCAACGAAATTTTATAATTGTCTTCATCGAAATCCTCCTTTATTATCCATTCGTCCTTAATTTAGCATTGAAAAATAAAAATAAAATGAAATAAAAATAAAAAAAAATAAACGTTTTAATTACAAAACGTTTATTGTTGAAAACGAGAGATAGGTATTTGTATTTTAATACCTAACCCACCTAGTCCTTTTGAGCGATAGGCTGAAATGAAACCGTCATGATTTTCTACGATTGACTTAGCAATCGCTAGTCCTAACCCTGTGCCTCCCTTTTCACGTAGTCTCGATTTTTCAACTGTGTAGAATTTTTGAAACAAGTATGGTATGTCACCTTCAGCAACACCTACCCCATTATCTTCTATATTAATTACAATTAATGACTCTTCTATTGTGCCTTTCATAGTAATTTTTAGATCATTATTATAAGCATGTTTAATTGAATTACTTACAATATTTGCAAACAATCTGCGAAGAAACTTTTCATTTCCTAGAAAATATGTGTCGGTGTGAAAATCATGATCCCAATGAAAGGAATAATCTAAACCAGCTAACTCAGCTTCGTACTCTTCTCCTATTGACTCAAAAAACTTACCAATTAGAACGTCAAAGCGGTCCATTTCCTGTAGAGCAATTTCATTAGTAGAAAAGATTGAGAATTCTTGTACTAACTCTGTCATATACAACGCTTTTTTTTGAGCTAATTTAATGTATTCCTCTTTTTGGCTTGCTGTTTGATGTAATGGCGATACAGCTAGCTGGAGAAACCCATTAATTGATGTTAATGGAGTTTTTAAATCATGTGCTATCGACGACACCATATCAATTTGCTCTCGATATGCACGATGAAGTCTTGCTTCTAATTCATAAAAGCGATGATAGAGCTCTCCTATTTCATCTTTTCGAGTAGGATGTACCGCTGGAAGCTGTTTATGTAAACTAACCATTTTAAAACGGTTTATTAAATTGGTTATTGGGTTTGTAATTGTCTCGTGAAAATACAGTGTTAATAATATGAAAAGGGTAAGATGTGTAAGAACAACAAATATAAAAATATCGATGGCTACTTGGAAAATTGCTTCATTTATTTCGTCTAGCTTACGTTCTAACGACAAAAATAATACGACCTCATTCGTATCTGGTGTTTTAACAGGTAACCACCTATCACCTGTAGAAATTTCTTTTTCTATGGCGTCATACTCAAATAATATTTGCTCAAATGCTGGGTTTGTCAGTTTTATCGTTAATTGCTCTCTCTCTCCTAAATTCTTTAAATATGTCGTCATTTTTTGTTGATCAGGATATAATTTTCCTACTTCTTCGGCAATGTCTTCATGTTTTTCTATAAAGCGTTCATTATTTGTAGATAAATCACTTGTAATTGAATCTCTAACATCGAGCTCTATGTACAATAAAACGATAAAAAAGAATACAATACCAAATATTAAAAACAATAATGGAATGTGATATTTTAGTTTCATAGCTTCACACCATCTAAAGTATATTTATAGCCAACGCCCCATATCGTCTTTATATAGTCATGATTTTTCCCAAGCTTTTTTCGAATATTTTTAATATGTACAGTCACATTGTTTAAATCACCAAAATCATCTCCCCAAACACGCTGATAAATCTGTTCCCGACTAAACACTTGGTTTGGATGTTGAGTGAAGAATAATAAAATTTGAAATTCCTTTGAAGATAATTGTAGTTTCTTTCCTTCTAGAAATCCTTCATACGAATTTTCATTTAACATAAGTGGAGTCTTAGCTATTGAGTGTGTAGGATTACTTTCTGATAACTCTTGTTTTAATCTTCCAATTTTCCGAAAGTGTGCCTTTACCCGCGCTGTTAGCTCATGTACATTGAAAGGTTTTGTTAAATAATCATCTGCTCCTACTTCAAGACCAACAATCTTATCAATATCACGATCTTTTGCACTAAGTAATAAGATGGGCATGTTATGTTGATCGCGTATTTTTTTACATACTTCAATACCATCCATTTCCGGCATCATTATGTCTAAAATAACAAAGTCAATTTTTTCTTTATCAATCATTTTCATTGCTTCTATTCCAGAGTAAGCAAAAACTGTATTGAACCGCTCATATTTTAATGTTTCTACAATAAGCCTTACGATATCTTTATCGTCATCGATGACAAGAACAGTTTTTTCCAAAGAACTCACTCCTATATGCAATAAGTTGTATTATCCAATTCTAACATTTTCACATGCTAAATACATATCGTCTTGACCATTCATATTTTCGTCAAACAATTACTTTATCGTTAATCTATATTAAAGTAACTAGGATATAACGAGGCAGTCCCTTTCATTACACTGTGTACTCAATAAATACGAAAGCAACTTAACAGTGATCCTAAATGGAAATAAATGTTATAACATGACTTATCTATTAGTATAAATAGAGTAATAAAGTTACATAAGGAATTGAGAGGTGTATGTCAATACACGTATGCCCTTATTTTGAGGGTGAAGGGAAATGGGAATGAAGTCATACAATTTAATCAACAAGCACTGAATGCTGAAATCCTTTCTCTCCAATTTTTAGGAGAAATGCTTGAAAACACCCATTTTGCTATGTCACATGAAGATAAAGGCTTGGTTGGATACGCTACCTTAAAAATCGGAGACTAAATCCTAATGCTTTTAGATACAGATCCAAGTCAGCCTTATCAAAGGGGAAATCATTTTAGAATATGTATTACAACAACAGATGTGGAAGAGTCCAAGCAAATATTTGATTAATTAAAAGAAAGTGGCACTGTTCACATGCGATTGCAAAAAATCACTTTTAGTCCTTGTTACGGAGTTGTAACGGATCAATTTAGTGTTACATTTCAAATTTTCACTAAAATTCAAAAATAACTTATTTAATTAATTATTATTTTTTTGATCCCCCTTCGAGATCAGGCATAAGATATTGAAAATAATTACCTTTTTCACAGTAAACCCTGGAAACCTCAAATGTTACGGGGGATCTTCATCTTAAGTCTTTAGAACCGCAAAATGAATAAGTATATTTCAATTCATTTCCTACTGTTATTAATTCAATTGTATATCATACTATTCAACTGAACTTCAATTCTCTTTTTTCATTTACTATAAAGTATGAGATCAACTCATTTTCATAATATAGATTAATGTGCATTATTTTATGCCGTCCATAAAATCAAAAATATCTGTATCCAAGGTCCATGCTAGACGTTTACACCACTCTTGTTGGACTACTAATGGTGCATGATGTATCCTATTAAGGACTTTCCATACTTTATTAACACAATAGCTTTTTAATGTGTTAGAGGGTAAATGAATAGGATTAAATTTTAAATATTCATTAATAAAATGATTGTTTAATACATTTGCATGCTCAGGATAATGTAACTTAGTGAACCAACATACCCATGCTAAGTCAGATAATGGATTTCCCCATTCTGACCACTCCCAATCTAATACAGTATGTACTCTGTCTGAATTGTATAATACGTTATGTATTCCATAATCTCCATGAGTCAATACCCACTCATCCTTTGAGTCATTCTTGTTCTTTAATAGTTCCTTAGATTTGTTAATAAGACCCTCAGGTACAAATGCTAGATTTAGATTAATATCATTGGCATGACTTTCTTTTATTCCATAAGAATTAAAATCGTATTTAAAGGAATGTATATGTTTAGCGAGTGTTTTACCTAATTCAATATAAATATTCTCAGAAATCGTTACATTACTTTGATCGAAAATTGATTGAGCATTGTCACCTTGTCGATATTCCATTACTGTAAATGTCGTTTCATCTGTTTCCATTAATTCATATAGCCTTGGAGTTAAATCTGTTTCTCTAGTTAATTCCAAACACTTCACTTCATTAAAAATATCTTTATTGAATATCTTACCTATTTTAATAACTATGGGAGGGTTAGAACCTTTTAATAACAAGACTTCATTCGTATAGCCACCAGTTAAAGGAACAGGTGTAAATGCACCGTATTTTTCTTCTAAATGACATTTCAAACTGTTACTAATCAAAATATTTAATCACCTTACTTATCTCCCAACCTTTTTATCTGAGAAATATGCTTTATTGTTTATTTAGCAAGAAATATTCAATAGAGCCTATTTTTATAGCCTTCTTGTAATTCTTTTGCTACTTGTTCAGAAGTTGCATTTGGTATCTTCGAGTGAGCTACCAACATTTGTGGAACCGATGGAAGTGTCTCTTTAGCATACCATGATTCGGGATTCCATAAACTTGATCGAATAAAGGCTTTGGCACAATGCGCATAGCATTCCTGCACTTCTACTAAAATTCCAAATAACGGAGCACGACCATTTACTTTACTATTTTCTAATAGTTCAGGATCACGACAAATATACGCTTTTCCGTTTATTCTTAACGTCTCCCCTAATCCAGGTATAAAAAATAAGAGTCCTATATTTGGATTTGTGATTATATTATTAGCAGAGTCCATTCTTCGATTTCCTGGTCGTTCAGGAATAAACAAGTGATGATCATCCAGAACAGATACAAAACCTGGGGAATCTCCTCTTGGTGAAACGTCACATTGTCCTTCTGAATTAGAAGTTGCCATTGATAAAAATGGGGATTTATCAATAAAGTCTCTACAATGGCTGTCGATAAATGAAATAACTTTATTAGCAGCTCTTGGGCTTGGCTTGCCAATAAACTGTTGAAAAGATTCGAATTCTTCTCTTGTAGAAATAATCTCTTGATATTTTTTACTCATTCAATCACACCTTTAAAAATTGGAATATAGATCCATCATACAATAATAAAATTAAAAGTAGCAATTCTAGACTTCTAATTTGGTAATACAGAAAGTTCAAAAGGTAAACTATCAAAGTAGCCAATTTACAGTAGAGTAATAGAGGAGTTGAGTTGAAATGCTGAATTCAAATAAGATACCATAAAAGAAGCAGTTAAAAAGCTTGTATTTTCTCAGTATTCACCATCTTGATTATATACTTTTAATTTCTAACTTGCTTTATTTCTATATTTCAAATTGGTTAGAATAAATGCAACAGCAACGATGATAGCAACTAAACTCGATATAAAAAATCCAATTGCGAATGAGAGGATACGATCTTCTGCTACTCTATCATTTATTTCAAATCCTAAAAAAAATACTCCAACTCCGTCTCCATCAACATCTGTCCCAAGTGACAATAAATTTAATCCTTCAGTAAACAATAAAACTCCAAATAAAAGTAAAACACCTGCAATTACCCAGCGACTTAAATTAGTCATTTTTTCACTTCTTCACATAATCAAACTTTTACTTAGGCTGTTTACGCATTGAGTGTTGTTTTTCGTACTAAGGTATAAGCACATATACAACTAGATTTGATAGCATCTTTGCTCATAAAACGATAGCTAGGAACTGTAGCAACAGAGTTTACGAAAAGCGCCTATACTTAAAACTATCACTAAAAATCCTCATTATAATATTATCACAATTTTTCCATTACCTTACAAAAAAAATAGTACGCTTTATGTTAAGCGAACTATTTTAAATAAATTATATTTAAAGATCAATTAATGTTGATTTCCTAAGGATTGTAATAGAGTTTGTCAACTCTTGGATATTGAACAGGTTAAAATTTTTTATATAAATCTGTTTTCATCCTTGTTTATATAATCATTCATATCTAAATATATCCAAAAGCAACTTACTATTAATATATCTAACTCTTAGGTTTTTACTGACTGATTTACACGGTTTCTGTCCAAACTCCTACATTTATTTGCCAAACCACACGGTTTACTGTCCAAACTCCCACATTTACTTACCAATTTACACGGTTTACTGTCCAAAATCCCGCATTTACTTGCCAATTTACACGGTTTACTGTCCAAACTGATTATTTAAATATCAATCTTGGCATCTCAACGAACAGTAAATAAAATAAAAATCTAGCTACTTGAAAAATCTTTTAGTAGCTATTAACTGTTTTCTACGTGAAATATATCTGTACCTAAATCTCTTAATAAATTGATAGCCTTCCTAACTGGCAATTTTGGTAACATAAACTCTTCAGAAATTATGCTCTCAACTTCCTCAATATCCTTTAGCTTACGTACTATTTCTTTATCATCCAGCGTTGTAATTGTTAATTTATTGTTGATTAATGAAAGTGTACGTCCTTTGTCAAATTGAAACAGATTTACTCGAAGCCGAGTCATAAAAACAGCATCTTTGGAATATGATTTGTGAATCGCTTCATCAAAATCTCCTACTTTACTACGAATGTTAGGATTAAATGACCAGTGATTATTGACAAATTTCCCATGACGAAAACGTGTAAATCGGTAAAAACCTTGTTGTTCATCATCTGGTATGAGTTGAATGTCATCTGCACCAAACGATGAAGAATTTTGCATGTTTTCAAATCGGACTGGCTTCATAATAGGTGCTGCTGATCCAAAATCTAAATATAGTCTTTCGTCAGGAAAGTCAGGTAATTGTACTAATATCGCTATATGACTCTCTCCTAACCTTACATGATAACAGTCATATCCTAATAGTGTTAACAGCTGTAAAGCGTACGGATTGAGTACAAAACACGTACCACCAAAATCATATTTAAATAGATTATCAACATATTCTTCAACAGAAGGAATGTAGTAACCATTTGAGTTGTTCCTAGTAGAATAAATTAATTTACTAACATTTTCAAAAGGTAAAATAGAAAGATGCCTTTTTGAAAACAGCTCTAAAAATTCATATGAAGCTGTGCTAGGTGGTGTCAAATTTAATCGTTCCAAATATCTATATGCCCAGTTTGGTAGTTGTTGTTGATTCATTCATAACAGCTCCTAATTTCATTTTTGCATACTAAGTGACTCTGACTGGCTCAATAATACTATGTTCAGGATTAACTGCTCATTCATTTAGCTTAATTTCATTGTACAAAAGGGTTCTACAATGTATCATGGGGAGGAAGAATGATATGTCACTACAACTTTTGAATGACTGTTAAGTGAGCTAAAATTGAGGAAATATACTAAGAGATTTTCAAAAAACTGCTCCATCAAATTAAAGTAATTGCAAGATAAGATGATGGAGCTAATATGTAGGCTAGATAATTGGTAATAATTCATTAAAAATTACTATATCATTACATCCCTAAACTAAATTTTGCTGACAATAATAGTGGCATTATTTGATTTATCCAACTTCCTTGTTCGTCTGCAAGTAAAGTTTTCCATCCAAGTGTACGAGCCTCTACAAAGTTTTGCTCTTGATCGTCTACAAACAATGTTTCTTTTTCACTGTCTAGCTTAGCTTGAATGGTTGTATATATGTCTTTATGAGGCTTACAATAACCGACTTCACTAGATACTGTAACGCTCTTAACATCATTTTCTATCTCCTTTAAAATTGGCTCAATCCACTCCATACGATGGTTGCTTAGTATATGAATGTCAGCAAACTGACTCCATTTAGCAACATGGTGTATAGCAGGGAGTAATTTTAAATGAGATAACAGCATAGGCTTGGCTACTCCTTTTTCAATTGAAGGGTGTTTCTTGGACAGACCTGACCAAAATTGATCCTCTGTTATTTTCCCAGCCCAAAGCTCAGTGCGCACACTATTTTTATACTCTATTAGTTTGTCATAATGAATCTTTGATGTTGTAGATAGTTCTTCCCAAAAAAACGGTGATAAATTTGTAGCAAGAACCCCTCCAATATCAAGAACTAGTTGCTTTTGATTAGACAATGCTATGTAACTCCTCTCATATTTGACCACATTAAGTATTCATATCATTTTTATAACATGTAATCCTTCGTTTTTCTATAATAAGAAGTAAAGGTTAACTTTTATTAATGGTCAATTGGAGGGATATTTGTTTGTTCATCTACTTTAAGAGAAAATTGGAGCTTATCATTTTGAGATAATGAACAGTAAAATACAGTATTTAGATCTGTAATATTCTCAGCTAATAATTTTGTTCTTAACCATGCTTCATCTTTATTTAGCCATTTTAATAAATCTAATTGAATTTCACCGTCTAAAATAACGGGTATTTCATAATTATGCCCATCTTTATGTATACCGAAATCCTCGTTCGTAATTAGCTCCTTCATCGGGACCTTTTTAACAGATAAATTGCCATCTGCTTCAACAATAGCAATTTCAACATCTTCAACATGAAATACATCTTTTCCACGTAGCATTTGTAATATGTTATCGATTGAGTATTGGATCTTTTTCATATTTTTCATGAGAAATTCGCCATTGTATATAACGATAGTCGGCTCAAAGGTCAACAGCTTACCAATCTTTCTATTTTTCAATTTAAAAAGCACAATGGCTTTTTGAAGAATCGCGATTGTGATCATCGCTACCACAGTATGGATATGATCAATCTTTGGATCTGCAATATCTGCCCCAACAACAGCTCCAAAAACGATAACTACAAGAAAATCAAACACTGGCAACTCACCTATTGATCGCTTCCCCATAAAAAGTCCTAGAGCAAGCATTAAAGGAAGAATCGTAATAATACGTATAATTACTTTTAAAGAATCCTCCCAAACTTCCACAATTTACTCACCTCACATCCCTTACTATCGTTATCCTTTCCATATTAAGGGACATATTATCCAGTAAAGTATAAAAATTCGACCTAAATTAGCAGCAAATAAGCTTAGCTTGCACGACCTTCATATTTCGTCACATATGATTCATAGCATTGAAAAGTTTAGTGCTTAAATTTCCATAATAGCACTATCCTGACTTAAGAATTGAACTATCCACAACATATCTGACCTCACGATGTTCGTGGTCTTCTGATTGGAAAATGTCAAACAAAAAAGTCTTACGATAGATTAATTTTATATCTAAAGTAAGACCATTTTTTTAAATCGTATTTTACCCGAATAATCTCGCAATAATGTGCTCTACATCTACAAGCATTTGCTTTCTAGTATTATCATCAACTGATGGAACAGAACCAAAAAACTTATGCTCAAGTGTTTCAATACCAACAAAATCAAAAATACCATTATCCGTTGTTTGTTTCATGGCTCCAATCATACCGATTTGTTCATAATAATCCTCTGGATGACCAATCGTATTTAATATTACTGCTTTTTTCCCTGCTAGCAGTTTTTCGTACCCACCTTGTTCATTCACAGCATAAGCGAAACCGTAAGCAAAAACCCGATCTATATACCCTTTTAAAATAGCTGGAAGTCCAGTCCACCAAATTGGGTAAATCAATGTAATAACATCTGCCCACTTTACATGTTCCTGCTCAGTCTGAATATCATTTGGTGTTTTACCAGATTGGAAAGCGGCAAAATCATTCCCACTTAACACTGGTTCAAAATTTAAAGCATATAAATCACGAACAACGACTTCATTTCCTTGATCTTCTAGTCTACTTACCACTGTTTCGAGTATGGCATGATTAAAGCTTTGTGGATTTGGGTGTGCGTATATAACTAAATGCTTCAAAAAAATCTCTCCTTTTATAATTGCTTCGTATTCGATTTATATTGTTGCCCAAACTGATGAATGGTTAAACAATAAATAGATATTTATATATATTCATTTCCATTGGTTATCCAACAGAATCCTTTACCTTTTGTCTAGTAAAGTGAATAGTTATAAATAACAATTTATGAACTGGGGGTGCCTGTTCATTTAGAACTTATCGTTATTGTTTTTACGCTCTTCTTCAGGGATAATTGTCTCCATTACATCCCAATGCTCAGCAATCTTACCATTTTCTACTCTGAATAAATCATAGAATGAGGTGTGAGCACCTGCAAAAGTTCCTTCGCTAACTGTTAATACAAAATTACCTTGTCCAATAACCATATGAATTTTATCATAGATCATCTCAATACCTTGTTTTGCCATCCCCTCTAGCGCAATGCCTAAACCGGAAAGACCATCGGCAATTGCTGGATTATGTTGAATATAGTGATCACCCTCAAAATAGGAGGTCAGTTTTTCCGGATTATGACCCATTAATATATCCGAAACAAAGTTTTTAACAAACTCTTTGTTTTCTGCTGTTTTATCCTCATCCTGAATGTCAATAGAACCATCTAGCATTGTATGTCCACTAGGTGTTTTATCTACTTTTTGCTGTAAGTTATCCCAATGTTCAACGATCTGACCGTTTTCAAAACGGAAAATGTCAAATCCTACTTTCGGTCCGAAGAAGTCATAATCTGTGTGAGTAACAACAAAGTCACCGTCCACAAGGACTCTTTGTATATTAACTTTTGTGCCAGCTGCTTTAAGGTCATTTAATGCCCCTAACATGACCTCTCTTCCATTTGGAAAAGTTAAATTATGTTGAATGTATTTATGTGGATTTATAAATTCTTGAATAGCAGTTGAATCTCCATTTTCAAGGCTAGTTAATACTTGAATTACTTTTTCTTTATTCGTTGTCATGATAAAGCCTCCTAAAGTTATTTGTAACTAACTTGATTACATGTAACTATATTAATTACAATTAATATGTTTGTCAACACTTTTTAAATTTTTCAGTTATAATAAATACTTGTAATATAATAAGTTACAAGTTTATTCTTGAAATAATATATTTATGAGGAAGGTGACTACAATGTCCATAAGCAGTCGTTTTGCTGTAGGAATTCATATACTAGCTCTCATCGAAATAAACAAAGACGGTGTTAGCACTTCAGAATATATAGCAGGAAGTGTAAACACTAACCCTGCAGTCATCCGAAAGATTATGGGGATGCTAAAAAAAGCAGGTTTGGTCAAAGTTCAACCAGGGATAGCAGGAGCTGACCTTGCTAGAGATTTATCTCATATTACTTTACTAGACGTTTATAAAGCCGTTAATGTCGTTCAAGAAAAGGAATTATTTAGTGTTCATGAAAATCCAAATCCAGCTTGTCTAGTGGGTAGAAACATTCAGGATACTATTGCTCCCCTTTTTTCAGTTGCCCAATTAGCTTTAGAAAAAGCTTTAGGAGGTGTAACGATCGAAGATGTTGTTAATGATATTCTTCAAAAGGAAACGAATCACTAAACAATATAATTTTTCATTACCTATCAACACATGGTATCTATGTAAAATAAGTAAACAGCGAGGTGCACATTTATGCACCTCTCATTTTTGGAGTTAGTCTAGTCGTTAATTGTTGTAGAGCCTTAATTGATCTATTGTACTCCATTGCTTAAAATAGAAATTTTCTTTGATTCCAATACTCTCACTTACTACATTGACAGCTTCAGTGAACCCAATGCTTTATCCACTATTAATAACACATGTTTGCCCCGCCGCTATACCACCTTCGCGTTAAAATGTATCAGTAACAACCGGGCAGTCACAAACTATACAAATTCTCATCTTTTACTGTAGTTGTATATCCGTACAACATGGACTCACCTTCTTAAAGTACTACTCATGTTTACCGACCTCTAATAAAGGATAGCTTCAATAAAATATTTTCAGCATGATTTCATTTCTATGATTGTGTGTATAGACTTAATTTGTTTGTGTTTATCAACAGTTCTGATACATAAAATAACTTATACTCATGGAGCATTGGGATGATGATCCTTCAGTCTTAAGGATGAGAGAAAAACAATCTAACGGTCGGTTTAAAAAATATCGCATCGGCTTATACTTAAAGTATCAAAAGTAAAGGGTGATGACAGTGTTAAAAGGAATCGTTAGACGCCAACGAAAAAATAAAGTGAATATAGATATATATAAGAAAATTGAAGAAAGAAAGCAAGAAGTGTTGATGAAGGATAGTGCTTCCCCTAAACGTTATTTGATTATTTAATAAAGTTGTTCAAAATCTTTTACCGAAAACTTTGTTAATATTTGTATCAAATTAGGAGAGTAAAACGTGGTTTTATACGTTTGTCATCGGTTTACAGAATGAAAGATGCCACGCGTTCTAGTAGTGTAAAGAAAATGCCATGAACCTTTAGTTATACCGAGTTTATCTCATTGAATAACAATTATTACGTAAACAGCCTAATGTGGGCTGTTTTTTATTGCTCTTTTCGTAAACATAGTTACTATTGTTATCAAATTAGTACTATAAAAAATGGTTTTATTTTGTTAGTCATTATTGTACAGAAGAAAAGATGCCTCGAACTCTATTTGTGTACGTGTTTAATTCTGAATACTAAACAACAATCAATGCGAAAACAGCTTTTTTTTAGGAATTGAATTGTAACTAAATATATAAATTAGCAAGTCCCCATACCGTAACGACACTCCATTTTATAACAATCAAAAACAGAGATGCAGCTTATGCATCCCTGTTTCACTGTTAATGATTTTATTGTTCCATATTACCGTATAACTCTTCTAGTGGGTTCATCATTATTTTGGAAAGCTCGCTAATAACCATGCTCATTCTTTGTTCAGCTTCCATGAGCTTTGAGATGGTCGTATGTTGTTGGATTAAAGCAGCTGACTGTTGAGCCTTCTCTACCTCTTCGTCAGAAATATCTTCACCCATCATTTGCTTTTGTTGTAGCATTAGCTGAACTTCACGGAAGTTATCAAACATACGCTTAGCTGAAGCATCATTGTTTACTTCATTATAGAGCTGTTGTAATTGCTTAAAATCCTCACTATTGCGAATTGCTTTCTCTAATTCGTAAGCAACATCATATAAATTATTTGACATTAAATAGCCTCCTAGTTTTTTTTACGATGCGAATTCTTACACTATAACAAACATTCAAAGTATGATGAACACATTCCTTCTTAACTATGAATATGCAAAATCCATACTAGATGTTATGCATCAGTGCTTGCAATTATCCAATATAAACTTGAATTAAGTATTCTTTATATCCATTTTGTATAATTACTTAATAAATAATACAATAAAAGCTTGAATTAAACCAATCATACCACCAAGTAATGCCCCTAAATACGTGATCATTTTAAATTCTCTTCGTGAAATGGATAATACCATTTCTTCTAACCGCTCTACAGGAAATGATTCTACTTGTGTACGTACTATATCTGCTAAATGCAATCGCTCCATCATTCTCTCTGTTCGATTCGCTATAAAACCGGTAGCTAGTTCAACTATTTTTGGAACCATGTCATTGAGGATCCGATCTTTGTACGGCATTAATACTTCATTGATCTCTTTCTCCATATACACGTTCACAGCTATGCGCTTATGAATAGTTTGCTTTAAGAATGATATTATTTTTTCTCGAGGAATATCTTTTTCTAGCTCTCCTATTTTTCGTTCTTGAAGCTTAAGCCATTCATTTTCTAACATATTGACAACTAATTGTGTTGTGCCGTCATTCTTTAAAAATTTTATTATTTCTGGTTGAACCTTGTCTACTAAGCTTGCGTTACCAAGAAACATCTGTAGCATGCCTCCTAGCATACCACTTCGACTAGCCAAAAAATCATCAATCATATGTGATAGTCTGTCTTTACCTTCACTGCTTTCGAAAAAAACAACACCCTTCGAAATAATATATTCTGTCAATAAAGGAAGCTTATCATTTGCCTTGGCTAGTAAGTCAGCCGGTATGACTTCTCGAATAGACTTTTCTCCGTTGTCATTCATCATTTGTATATATTTATTCTCTACAAGCATAGACAATTTATGTTCAACAACTAATGAAGGGTTTTCCACACCCATTTTTGTAATTAATTCTTCTATTGTTATAGTTGAGGAAAATAAACGGTCTCCTTCTTCCTTAACCCACTTCACTGCATCTTCTTGAAAGTTGTTATCTAATAACTTCCTTCGTAAGCTTTCTGGAGTAAGCAGATGATCAACTACCATTCTTCCAAGCTGGTTTGCTAATTCTTCCCTTCGCTTTGGGATTAAGCCTGGAGTAAACGGTAACTGCTTTCCAAATAGATACACCGGATGATAAGGACGAAATAACATTCTAATTGCTAAGGAGTTCGTTATTCCACCAATAGCCGCTCCGATCAAAATCATAGTAAATATTACTAAAACAGTTTCCAACATCCATCAACCTTTCATCGTCACAAAATATATAACATTATCATACGATACGATATCAGCGTATGCCTATATAAAATAATGAAATAATGGGGTTTCTTATGATGACAATGCCATTAAGAATTCAAATTTCTCCAATAGTTACTGAAACACCTACAGAATCAGATACTATTCAAATGCCTAAAAGAATTTTTGCTCTATTAAAATGTCAAGAGACAATGAATATAACTTGTCACAAGCTTACCAATAACACAGAAATCGTTCGTATTGAGGAAAAAGACCTAAATTTATATTTTAGCACACAATTGCTAAATAAGCTTAATTTACCTACAATTCCTTTTACTGCTTCAATAAAACATATACATCAATCGAATGAATTAGAGATTGGCCCCTTCATAGCAATATTAACTGAAATTAAAAAGAATGATGATCAATTTACTTTTGGTTCACTCCAGTTATATTGTGAAGAGATTGCTCTATATTGTCATAAAGTAGGTGTACTATTCTATACTTTGTCACCCAAAACCTTCCGTAAACAACAAATAAAAGGTTTGATATATAACAATTTAGACAACAACTGGGTTGAATCACCTGTACCTCTGCCACATGTTGTGCACAACCGTATACATTCAAGAAAAAGCGAGCAATCAACACTTTTTTCAAGCGTAAAAGAGGCACTTTATGAATTAAATATACCATTTTTTAACGACCGATATATTAATAAGTGGGATGCTTATAATATACTTTCGAATGAAGATTATCTACAACCATACCTTCCAGAGACACTATTATTGTACAATAAACAAGACATCCAAGACTTAACAACAAAATTTGATACAGTTTTCATAAAACCTATTCATGGCAGTCAAGGCAAAAGAATTTTTCAAATAAAAAGAAAAGATCATGAATTTATACTTGATTACACAACCTTTACTGCTGAAATAGAACATAAATATGATTCATTTGTTACATTATTTAAATCACTTAGACCACGGCTAATCAAAGAAGCATATGTCGGTCAACAAGGGTTAAATTTAATAACTGTTGACAATCGTCCAGTTGATTTCCGCATTCTATGTCACTGTAGAAACCATACAGAATGGACTATCACTTCCGCAGTAGCACGCGTTTCTGCTGTTGGTCAATTCGTATCGAACATCTATCAAGGAGGAGAATTCATACGTGTTACAGACTGTTTACAACAGAGCTTTGATCAAACAACTGCAAAACATATTCATAAATTACTGAAAGAACTAGCAATTGAAATCGCTTCTGTCATAAGTAAAGCAACAGATGGCCTGTACGGTGAATTAGGTATTGATTTAGCAGTAGACAACATGGGGCATCCATGGATTATCGAAATAAATACTAAGCCTTCAAAAAATCATGACCCGAAACGAAAACAAGATACAATTAGACCATCAGCGAAGGCAATTGTCAATCATTGTCTTAATTTAGCCAATTTTTTTAACGAAGGAGTGAATTAACATGAAACAATTTGGTTTTTTAACCCTTCTTCCAAATCAAGAGCGAGGTTATGCAACCGAAATTGCAAAGCATGCTGAAGCATTTAATATCACAGTTTATCGACTTACACCACTATCAATTGATCCGAACACTGAATTAGTACATGGAGAAAAATTTGATCTGACAACAAATACTTGGGTGCAGGATACATTTCCTATTCCGACTGTCCTTTACGACCGTTGCTTTTACAGTCAAAATGAAATTTCAACGAGAAGTAAACCTATCGTTAATTGGCTAAAGACAAGGCCAGACACAATTTTTCTCGGCTATGGTTTACCAAATAAATGGGAAATTTATAAAATTCTAAACAATGACCCAATTCTTTCTCACTATATTCCAAAAACTGAAAAGGTTACATCTCGGCACAAAGTGATCCAATACCTTAGAAAAACAAAACAAGTACTACTAAAACCTGAAAGTGGTTCACAAGGAAGAGGTGTTATAAGCCTTTCAGTTAAAGATCAATATATTGAAGCAAAAACTCATCGTAAAGAAAAAGTTATTACAAAACAATTTCAACATAAGTCAGAATTTATATCATGGTTAACAAAGCTGTTAACAGTCCAATCCTACCTTATGCAACCACTGTTATCACTTCACGATGAAAAGCACAGACCATTTGATATTCGTATTCTCCTACAAAAAAATGAACAAGGTCATTGGGTTGAAAGAGGACGTGGTATTCGTAGGGGGCAACAAAACGATTTAATTTCAAATATCCATGGTGGGGGTATGTATATTCCATTTAAAAATTGGTTGGATGCACTCTCTACGAATACAAATAACATTATTAAAGATGAATTAGAAACGATCATCGATCGGGTACCACAAATATTAGAAAGGCAATTTTCTGAACTATTTGAGCTTGGTATTGATATTGGACTTGATCAAGATAATAAAATTTGGCTAATTGACACGAACTCTAAACCTGGGAGGAGCGTTATTTTTCAACTTAATTCGAATAAAGAGTCGGAGCTCTTTACCGCCCCCCTCCTATATTGTCAACACCTTACCAAGAATCTGACCACTTCATAAAAGAAAAGAGTCAGGAAGCCCTTTGATAATAATTACATGACGTGTTAGTTACTTGAATACTAATATATAAAGAAATGATTTACGTGTTTCACCTACATCTAACTATTAGGCCTTTGCAGATTTAAAACATAAACACGTATAGTCAATACAGTTTCCTGACATCTTTTCTTCTCTAAAAACGATAACAACCATTTCATACACACCAGATTCTCAAATATAAGTAAAAAAAACATAGTTTACGAAAAGAGCCTTGCAAAAAATTGCTTTCGCATTTATTGTTCCTTTTCGTAAAAAAAGCTTAACACAATGTTTACTAACGTTCTGGGCATCTTTTCTTCTCTAAATACGATAACAACCATTTCATACCAATCAGATTCTCAAATATAAGTAGATAAAAAACATAGTTTTTGAAAAGAGCCTTGCAAAAAATTGCTTTCGCATTCATTGTTCCTTACCATAATAAAAGCTTAACACGATGTTTACTAACGTCTGGGCATCTTTTCTTCTCTAAATACTGTAACAAATATTTCATACTCATCAGATTCTCAAATATAAGTAAATAAAAGACATAGTTTACGAAAAGAGCCTTGCAAAAAATTGCTTTCGCATTATTGTTCCTTTTCATAAAAAAAGCTTAACACAATGTTTACTAACGTTCTGGGCATCTTTTCTACTCTAAATACTGTAACAAATATTTCATACTCATCAGATTCTCAAATATAAGTAGATAAAAAACATAGTTTTTGAAAAGAGCCTTGCAAAAAGAACCAATCATTAAGACGATTTAGTAGGAGCTGAATAAGCATGAAGTATTCCTTAATAGTTACAAATGAACACAGTCAAACTGTCTATATTCCTAAAGAAATATACAAACCTACAATGGAACAAATTTTCTTCGGAACGATATCATGCGCATGCTCGATACAATCACATTCATACAATGATCATGAGGTTATTATGTCTAAAGATGTCTATGAACGTTTGCATATACCTCGATGTAGTAAAGTTCACCTTTTCACAGATGAGGAAAGAGTATATGTAGGTCCGCTTATAGGTATATTTACAGCTGGTTTTACAGAGTCAAATTTGCGCCCGATAGGGAATAGATCATTGTTTTTTGCAAAGCTATTAGCTGTAGAAGAAGCAATCGGAGCTTACGCTTATGTATTTGGTGCTCATCATATATGCTGGGAGAAAGGATTGGTAACAGGACATTTTTATACAGATGCTGGATGGAAGCAAATGGAGGTTCCTCTCCCAAACGTGGTATACGATCGTTTACCAAATAGGAAAACAGAAAATCAACATTACTTTAAACATATTAAAGAACGACTACAAAGAGAATATTCTATTCCTTGGTATAATCCAGGATTTTTTAATAAATGGAGTATTCACGAACAGTTAATTACTGATCATTCCATTTCACATTTTCTTCCTGAAACAGAACAATATGCTGACTTATCACAATTAAATGATTTGCTAAAAAAATATCGACATGTTTATTTAAAGCCTATTAATGGCAGTCTTGGATATGGTGTCTTTCAACTTTTTTATGTTGAAGATGAGAAGTGCTACTATTGTCGATATAGAGACAAATTTACGAAAAATCGGCTTCAAAAATTTCCAAATCTCGAATCAATGATTAATCACTTATTTAAACAAAACCAGCTTCAACAATATATTGTTCAACAAGGTATATCATTGTTAAGAATTGACGGTAGAACTGTTGATTTTCGTATTCATACGAATAAAAATCGAGAGGGCAATTGGCAAGTCAGTGTTATCGCTGCTAAAATTGCTGGGAAAGGAAGCGCTACTACTCATTTAAAAAATGGAGGAATGGTCAAAACAATCGAGGAAGTCTTTCCAAATGAAGAACAAAGAGCTGATATAGTAGACCGCTTAACAGATGCTGTTATCTCACTTAGTAAAAGTATTGAAATTCGAACAGTAGGCTTAATTGGAGAAATTGGATTTGATATTGGCATTGATAAAGAGCTAAATATCTGGTTATTTGAAGCGAACTCTAAGCCAGGAAGAGCAATTTTTAATCATCCTAAACTACATGAATACGATTTATTAAGCAGGAAGTTATCCATGTTATTTGCCATCTATTTAACAGAAAAATCAATATTAGAGCCCGAGGTTATCTTTCAATGAAACAGTTATATTATGATCCACACTCTCAAGAATGGCATCAATCTTTTGCAAAGGATACCCCCTTTTTTTTCGGCCAGAACAAACAGCTCACTACTTATGTAGAAACAAAATCATCTTCTCTTATCCATTTCCCCGTGCTATGTAATGGGTCAATGATTGGGCCCTTAATTGGTATTATGACCAGTGCATCAAAAAAAGGAAAAGCTTTTTCTGGCAATCACCATATCTTTCGACAAATTCAAGAAGCGTTGCAGTCACTCGGAGGAGTATGTGTAGTTTTTTCTTATGAAGGAATACGTAGTAATGGCATAACTGGCTACGTATATTATAAGGAGAAAAAAGGGTGGTTACAAATTCATGCTCCACTGCCACATATCATATATAACCGTATACCTTCTCAAGAGGATGAACAATTAGGAGCAAATGTTAAAGCAATAAAATTTTTTCAGGATCGTAAAATACCTATCGTAAATCCTTCCTTTTTCTTAAAACAAGATGTATTTTCCTCGCTAGCTGAAAATAACATAACTAAAAAATATTTACCTGAAACTTCACAGCTACAAAATCCCCGGCAATGCTTAGACATGTTATACACTTACGGTGTTGTTTATATAAAGCCTAATCGTGGCTGTAAAGGGGAAGGTATTAAAAGAGTTACGATAATGCACAATGATACAGTTCAAGTAGAAGATGTAAAAACAACAGAACAGTTTTCGAGCATTGATACGTTTTTACATGCATACCCTATACTTTTCAACGGCAGTTATCTTATTCAGCAAGCAATTGATTCAGATGAGATAGATCAAAAGCGGTATGATTTGCGTATTTTTGCCCATAAGCAAGCAAAACAATTTATTATTAGCGGTATCGGTGTTAGACAGTCTATTACACAAGATGTTACTACCCACGTACCAAACGGGGGGAAGCTCCTTCCATTTGAAACTATCCAAGACCGTATAAATAAAAATGAACTATATACTTTAGTTGATGAATGTGGGCAAGCTTTAAATAAAAAGATGGGGTTTATTGGAGAATTTTCAATTGATATAGGTAGATCGAAAGAAGGTATGTTGTATATTTATGAAATCAATTCAAAACCGATGGTATTTGACGAAAAGGCTATACAAAAAAATGGAATAAACAACCTCGTCCAACTATTTCAAGAAGTCACCGCCTTTAAAACACCATCATGAAATATTTGTCCCTTAAAAATAATTTTTTAAATTCTACACAAACTATGAATGTAACTTCTATAGGAGGTGTTCATTGATGACTGATGAAAGAACTGACAAAAAAGACCTTCTAAATGAAGGGCGAGACAAAGCTTACTTCGATATTGATCGGATGATTAACGAAGGAATGGCTGGTGGTTCAGTTCATTCATGCTACAATTGTACTAATATTGAAGAAGCCAGAGATGTTATTGAAGAGGAACCTCCACATGAAATAACATAATTGTCACTGAATAAACCTCTAAAAAGAAGCTCGACAGGTACATAGCGTACCTGTCGTTTACTGTTATAATGATAGGTGATATGCATTAGCGTGATATACTTTACTAAATCATGTTGAACTAAAAATACATATTAAGGTGAGTTACGATGATTGAAAAATTGCAACAATTATATGGTGAAGCAGTCATGCTAGAAAAACCAACATCAAACATAAATAATTATGATTGTTTTGAAACGAAAGACGGTACAGAAATCTATATAGCTAAGAACGCAGTTACAGAGAAAGAGAAAGAACTACTAGCACTCCTGCTAACACCTGTGCATAACTATAAAGAAGCCTTATCAAAGGAAGAATTATTTTGGAGAAATATACTGTTTAACGATAAGGTAAATAATGAATCGAACATTCAGCCTTCACAAATACGATTTATTCACTTTTACATACCTACAGCTTTATACGATAAAAATGACTTTCTAGATACTATGAAAGAGCTTTTTTACTCTAATATTTTCATTCTTTGGGAAAGCAATCAAATGGGTACGATCATTGAATATTATGAACCGAAGCAAGATAAAATTCAGTTTCATGAATTTATTGAAATTATTGCTAGTGATCTGTTTATAAACATCCAATTATTTGTAGGGCATGTACATCTATTCTCCGAGAAGGTCAAACAGTATTTTCACGAGGAAAAAGTATTTTTTCAACAGGCTAAAGCTAAGCTTTCACATGAAAAGTTATATAAGCTTGAAGACGTTTTTCCAATCCTCTTTTTACATGAACCATCAAAGAATATTTTGCCTCATGTAGCAGAAAATTTATTTTCAAATATTGGAAAAGATGATGAATTACTTCAAACAATAAAATTGTTTATTGAATGTAACTTAAATATTTCCCTCGCATCAAAAAAGCTGTTCATACATCGCAATAGCTTACAATATAGAATTGATCGCTTTATAGAAAAAACAGGGATTGATATTAAAAGCTTCAAAGGTGCTTTTACGACGTACGTAGCAATTGTTTATAAACATGTTAACTTTTAAAGTAATAATCCTAATGTTTAATGGGGACGATATAAGTTGGCTTTACAACTTACTGTCCCCTTTAAAATATAATCTTGTTCCTTGTTTGTTCTTAAGCTATTGAGCTCTGTTATGTTTTTATTTTTAAAATTTCTTATATCCTCTATTATAGGTAAATCAATTCAAACTCTTAACCATTTTACAGAATACCGTTAGAAACTTGTTACAATAAAGTGAAGATAGCATAGGTTTTTAGTGTTTTATATACCATTTTGTGAAACATGCACAATCGTACTAACTTTTTTTGTGCAACCCTTACATTTACTATCAGATATATTATTTTGTAGACTATTACTATATTAAGAAAGCGTTCACAATAATCCTACTAGGAGGCAACAACAATGGCTGAATTAAAATTAGAGCATATCTATAAAAAATACGATAATGAAGTAACAGCAGTTAAAGACTTTAACCTTCATATTAAGGACAAAGAGTTTATCGTATTTGTAGGACCATCAGGATGTGGTAAGTCGACTACACTACGTATGATTGCTGGACTTGAAGAAATCTCTTCTGGTGACTTTTATATTGGTGATAAAAAAATGAATGATGTAGCACCAAAAGACCGAGACATTGCGATGGTGTTCCAAAACTATGCATTATACCCGCATATGAACGTCTATGATAACATGGCATTTGGACTTAAGCTTAGAAAAACACCAAAGGCTGAAATCGAAAAGCGTGTTAATGATGCTGCAAAAATTTTAGGATTAGAAGAATATTTAAAACGTAAACCAAAAGCGTTATCTGGGGGTCAACGTCAGCGTGTTGCACTTGGACGTGCAATTGTCCGAGACGCAAAAGTTTTCTTAATGGACGAACCACTTTCAAACTTAGATGCTAAGCTACGTGTTGCTATGCGTTCAGAAATTACAAAATTACACCAACGCTTACAAACAACAACTGTTTACGTAACACATGACCAAACAGAAGCAATGACAATGGCTACACGCTTAGTTGTTATGAAAGATGGTATTATTCAACAAATTGGTACTCCTACAGAGGTATATGAAAACCCTGAAAATATGTTTGTCGGTGGATTCATCGGTTCTCCTGCTATGAACTTCTTTAAAGGTACATTACAGGAAGATGGTAACTTCAAAATTGGTAACATTACTATCTCAGTACCTGAAGGAAAGATGAAAACATTGCGTGATAAAAAGTATGTAAATAAGGAGTTAACTTTAGGTGTTCGTCCTGAAAATATTCATGATGAGCCCGTATTCCTTGAATCATCACCGGATACAAAATTCAGAGCTACAATCGAGGTAGCTGAGCTTATGGGTGCAGAAACAATGCTCTATTCACAGCTTGGTAACCAAAGCTTTATCGCACGTGTTGATGCTCGCTCAAAAATCTCTCACGGAGATGTAGTGGAATTTGCGTTCGATATGAACAAATCTCATTTCTTTGACAATGAAACAGAAGAACGTATTCGATAAGTACTTACAATAGAAAAGGGTCTAGCACTACATAAATGACTGTAGTGTTAGGCTCTTTTTATATGGCTGTTTTCGTAAAAGTAGTATTTTTCGAACTAACACCTAAACACGTTTCAATAGCATTCCTAGTTGCTTTAACCTACCGTTACAGGTAGCAGCTTATTATGTTCAAATGATATTATTTTCTTGTTCTTTAATTAAGCTCACAAACTCATGTTGACAAGTTGCACAAAATAATATGTGTGGACATTCATGGTTACTTAACGTAGTGCCATATCCATCATTTCTCTTTAAATCGTCAATTTCCATATAAGGACTGTAATCATCATAACAGTCCATTACCCTTCCCCTATCTTCAGACCCTTCTCCACATACAGGACAATTAACCGAGAAATTTCCTAGCCCATTACAAAGCGGACACATAAACATTAAACCACCTCATTTACATACGCATAAAATTAGTTTGTTAATAACGAGGTGGATAAATGTATCATTTAATGAAAAAGTAATGATTGTTTACTAACAACCATTACCAATCTAATTCATGAATATCATCTTTCAAATACGTCATAATACTTAATAAACATTTGATTATTGGGTAAAGCCAAGTTAGGCATGTGGATGTATGATGTTCAGCAATAGATGCTGAATATGATTAAAAACCATACAGCTGGTGCAAATCCAGCCTACCCAACCAAAATTAGAATAATGATGAGGAGATGAAACAAATCATGCAAAATCAACCACAAGCAAACAATTCGTCGTCAAACCAACTTGTCGTAGCCGGTGCTCAACAAGCAATAGATCAAATGAAATATGAAATTGCAAATGAATTCGGTGTAAACTTAGGTCCTGACACTACTTCTAGAGCAAATGGATCAGTTGGAGGAGAAATTACCAAGAGATTAGTTTCTATGGCTGAATCACAACTTGGTGGCCACCAACAACCGTAATAGTAAACAAAACTAAATAACATGGCTAAGGTCTCAAGATAATCTTGGGACCTATTTGTTGTTTTTTGGTAGACATCTATAAATTATTATTTCCATTTCATCAACACTACAAAGCTAACTGATTATTTTAAGGTGAATACATGTCAAAAGCCGTAGTCGTGAGGTGTTTAAGTCTTAGTCAGAAAAGTAATGAAAGGAGCACATTGTTTAAAGCTATGTAATTTGGTGATTTTCTACATATAGCTAAGCATTTAAGAGCAATCATTTAATGTAGGCGTTTTCACTACATAAAAACTATATTGGAGTTTTTGATAAATATGTGTATAATGTTTATTTGTGTATTAATGTCAAATTCATAGTGTAAACATAATTAATTGTTTTTATTAAACTGTTTGATTGTTATTTAAGCAATACAACCACGAATCCAACTAGCATTTTGCTATTTTCATCTTATGGGGCTCGGAAAAACTCATCTTACAGTAAATTTTCACGATGAATTTTTGAAAAGGGCCTATAAAATAGAACTCATTATTACTCAATTTTTTTATTATAAATAGTTCAACAATAAGGACATGCCTCCGAAATGTAGCATCATAGCGAAGCTCCTATTGAAAAACATCTTTGCTGCATTGTTTCGGGGACTAAATTCTCTGCAAACAGTTGACGTACGAAATGACACTTGTCCATACATGTATAAAATCATCTTACTAAAACAAGTAATTTCAATGGTAAGGATGGGGTTTGAACATTTTATTAAGTTGTTTCATAAGTCATTTTTGCCAGATTTTTCGAACCATTTCATATAAACAAAGAGGTGATTATTTGTATACGGAAACTTTAAAGAATCAATGGTTTTCAAATGTAAGAGGTGACATATTAGCTGGAATCACAGTAGCATTAGCCCTCATCCCTGAAGCGATTGCTTTTGCCATTATAGCTGGTGTTGATCCAATGGTTGGTTTATATGCCTCTTTCTGTATCGCTGTACTTATTTCTATTTTTGGTGGCCGACCAGGAATGATATCAGCTGCAACAGGAGCAATGGCTTTATTGATGGTTGATTTAGTTAAAGATCATGGCCTAGAATATTTACTAGCTGCAACGATATTAACAGGAATTATACAGTTCATATTAGGTATTTTAAAAATAGGCAGGTTTATCACATTTATTCCGCAAGCCGTTATCATTGGCTTTGTTAATGCATTAGCGATATTAATATTTATGGCTCAGCTACCCCACTTCGTTGGAGAAACGTGGATGATGTATGCGATGGTTGCTGGATCTTTAGCAATTATTTATATATTACCGAGGTTTACAAAAGCAATCCCATCCCCACTTGTTGCGATTTTCGTCATGACGATTTTGGCAATTACGTTGAGCCTTGATGTTCGTACTGTTGGTGATATGGGGGCAATTACGAGATCTTTACCTATGTTCCATTTACCAAATATCCCATTAACACTTGAAACATTATTAATTATCTTACCTTATTCTTTACCATTAGCATTTGTTGGTATCATTGAATCATTATTAACGGCAACAATTGTCGATGAGATGACAGAAACAAAAAGTGATAAAAATAGAGAAGTAAAAGGTCAGGGATTTGCCAACTTTGTAACTGGCTTTTTTGGAGGAATGGCAGGCTGTGCTATGATAGGGCAATCGGTCATTAACGTTCGTTCAGGTGGTCGTGGACGCTTATCCTCTTTAGTTGCAGGTGTGTTTTTACTATTTTTAATTATTGTGTTAGGCGACATCGTAACACAAATTCCAATGGGTGCACTTGTAGGTGTTATGATCATGGTTTCTATCGGTACATTTGATTGGACATCATTACGTGAGATTGCCAAAATCCCTCGTCCTGATGCTGTTGTCTTAATAGCAACTGTCGCGATCGTTGTTACGACTCATGACCTTGCAATGGGTGTATTTTCAGGCGTATTATTAAGTGCCTTATTCTTTGGTTGGAAGATGGCAAAAATCAAATCAAACGAAGTCGTTAAAGACGGTATAAAAACATACCATATTAAAGGACAAATGTTTTTTGGTACAATGGCTCACTTCGTAGATTTATTTGATTATCATGCTGACCCTGATGAAATTGTCATTGATTTTAGTTCATCACATGTGTGGGATCATTCAGCTGTTACTGCCATATCAAAAGTAAAGCAAAAATATGAAAACATAAACAAAAAAGTAATAATTACAGGTCTAAATGAAGATAGCCAAACAATTGTGAATCAAGTAGGATTATCTTCTTCCTCTGGGCATTAAATAAATGATAAAAAAAAGGAGTAACAAATAACTTAATTATTTGTTACTCCTTTTTATTTGACTTATTTCACATTAATTATTGTTATTCTTACTGAAATATAAACAACACTGCTTCTATTTCTCAGGTAATTTAATATTCTTTATCTCTCCAACATCATAAAATTATTTGCACCTATTATGACGATGAGAGCATATAAATAGCTACATCACCTTACCATACATTCTCAAAAGTATTCGCTCATAAATTTTCATGAACCTTTGTGACTAGATATCGAAGTGATGTGTGCTAGATGATGTCGACCGTGCCAAGCGTAGATGCCTATATTCTTACCGATGGTAACTTCCCCTGAATCCGGGTGGATAAATGTCTTTTCCATATCAGCAGCATGTAGACTACGAAGTAGTTTAGTCCAGCGTACATGTAATGCATCGAGCAGTAATAATGATATATCTATCGGCATTTTGGAATCAGGGAGCTCCGCCCATTTCCCTTCCTCATATGGCCTGATTTCTGGAGTATCTTCCGTAAGAGCCAATTTAAAACGTATATAAGCATTCATATGGCTATCAGCAAGGTGGTGGACTACTTGCCTAACGGTCCATCCACCTGTTCGATAAGGTGTATCAAGTTGTTGATTATCTAGATCCTTTACAGAATCTCGTAATAATTGAGGTAGCTTTTCAATGTCATTTATCCAATCATTAGTCACATCAGCATTAATTTCACCATTAAATTCAAAATGTCCAATAGGGTATCTCTCATCCACCAAATGTTCCTCCTCTATATTTCTCAGTATATTTTATAGGCTCTTTTCGTAAACTTTGTTGCTATTTTCTACTTACACTTAAGTCGTTGATGCGTAGCAAATGATTGTTATAGTCTTTAGAGAAGAAAAGTTGCCACCAGCGCTAGATGTATACGTGCCTATATGTAAGAACGAAAAGTAGCACCCAATAGGAAAACAGCCCTTATATAATATGTTCACGATTAATCAATATTCGCGACAAATTATCAAATCATACTTTTATACGTTCCACTTAAGAATGGAAATGAATTAACAATTAGACTATTGTACTAGCTGGGTACTCATGATAATATTTACTATCCCCTATCAAGTGATAACAACAAATCCCCCTTCACTATTTCTACTTTAAGATCTTTTCACATGCATATGATCGAATAGTTAACCCGCTATTTCATTCATGTTATCTTTGAAATAAGTAGATTTGGATGGCATTGATACGATAATCAAAAGAGTGACAGCAAATAATATGGCAGCTATTGAAAATAAAACACTAACCAATTGTAGCGAAAACCATTCTGCAAGAGCCCCTAATATAAGTGTAAAACCAATTTGAATTATTCCTTGTACCATTTCCGCTATGCTTCCAAATCTCCCCATTATATGAACTGGAATGCTATTTTGAAAAAAGGTTGCGTATCCTGCATTTGCAAATGCCATAAAAAATCCTAAAAAGACGAATGCAGCTGTTGCAGTTATAAAATTATCGGATGAATAAAACAACAGGTACCCTATAGACGTTAGCAGTATTCCTCCCCCTAAATAAAATTTTAGTTGTACCTTTTTAGTTACAATTGCAGCTATTAACGATCCTGCTAATACACCAATACCTGTAATACTTACAATTAATCCGTAATCTCGATCTGATAACATTAAGTTTTGTTTAATAAATGTAACTTCTTGAGAATCCAAAGCAAACCCTATTAACATTGCAATTTGAAACAACAAATAAACAATAAAAACAAACTTCGCTGTTATAACAAACTCTCTAACTTCCTTCCAATCACTCACTAGTGTTTTCAATCGAATCGGTTCCCGAATTTTTGATAAGTCCTCATCTACATTAGGAAGAAGATAAATGAATAACGAACAAATGATAAAGGTAATCGAGTTTATGAAAATACATAAATCTGTACCTACGTACATGATAAGTAATCCTGCAATTGCTGGGCCTAACAAAAATGCACCTGAGCTTGTCATACTCATCAACGAGTTAAATCTTTTTCTATTTTCAGGTGGAACCAATTTAGTTATGTATACAGCTGAGCTTGGACCAAAAAATGCACCAACCATATTAATTAACAATAGGATAAAATAAATAACCCAAAGTGATTCAATAAAAGGAATTAAGAATACTAAAGCACCTCTCACTATATCAATGAAAATCATCAGCCTTCTTTTGTTTATTCTATCAATAACACTCCCCGCCCAAGTATTAGTTATCAACATCGCGATAGGTCGAATAACATATAAACCAGCAACTGCTGCTGCTGATCCTGTTAAATCTAATATAGAAATATTAAGTGCAATTAAGTATATCCAATTCCCTAAATAAGATATTCCTATCCCTGATAATAAAAGGATAGGGTTTTTCCATGTAACCATCCTTTCACCTCTTATGAAATTATTTACATTAAACGAATAAACTACCATATATTATCCTACACTTACAATAAATCAACAACCTTTATGCTAACGGAAAGTCATAATAAGGATTCTTATGTCAAACATTTGTTTTCTCATTGTTGCTTTTCATACGAAAATATTAATACATATACATCTAAGAGATTAATTATGTAAAACCTACACTCCATTAATTTGTTTGGGTAGCAACATACATATAAATACTAGCATTCAATATGCTATTATCTTTATTACATCATATCGTGATGAAAATAAAAATTGAGACCCTTATTTATTCCACAACATTTCAGCAAGATTATATAGTGAGTTATGCTGTTTTATACGATATCGACGTCCTTCTTTCATTAATAACCCCTTATCGCAAAATTGTGCAAGTACATGCATTAAGTGTCGATAGGAAACACCTAAAAATTCACAAACAGTTACGTGCTTCTCCATATAGATGCCATCATCAGAGGTATTTAAGATAAATTCCGCAAGACGGTTTTCAAGCGGGAATGATAAACTTTGAGAATATTTTGCAGCCATTATTGTTGATTTCAAACTTAATAATTTGCTTAGTTCACGTAGAAATACCACATCTTCTAGTAATTGTTTACGATATCGATGAAGAGGTAGTGCAAGACAAATAGTCTTGGTAGATGCTTGTATTCCTTTTGTATAATAAACCTCATTTAATAATTCCATTTCTCCAATATATTCCTTAGGACTAACAAAATTTAACAAAGAGACTTTTCCGTTTTGATGGGTTACATAAATTTTTGCTTTTCCTTCGATGAGATAAAATAAAAAATTCGGCACGCTGCCTTCTTGAATAATCCATTCATCCCTTTTATATTCATGAACCTCGATAAATTCGTCAAGCGGAAAAGAAAACAAAGCCTCAATAGAGCTTTCTTTTAAATAATGTTGTCTTTTCTCATCATTATAAATTCTCATTATCCACCTCAAAATATGAGATATCTCATATTATTACATTCATATTCATTATATCATTCAAACAAAGGAGAGATATAAATGAATACTCAACGGTGGATGAGCAGACAATTCTTTAGTTTTTTTGTGACATGGGGTGTTTTCCTCCCTTACTGGACAGGGTGGCTGATTCATATAAAAGGAATGACGATTTCTCAAACTGGCTTAATAATGAGCTTAAGTTTGATTGCAAGAGGTATTTCATCGTTAATTGTTTTCCCATTATTATCAGGAAAATTTAGTAGTAAAACAATATTAAATGGTGCTTCAATCGGTACACTAATTGTTCTTTTCTTCTGTATTCCAGCTAGTTCTTTTACTAGCTTATTAGTGGTATCAATACTCTTACATGTTTTTTATCCAACTTTGATGCCTGCATTAGACAGTGCAGCTGGCGTCCTTATGAAAAATAATGAATTGAAAAATTACGGAAAAAGTAGATTATGGGGATCTGTTGGGTTTGTATTGGCTGGTATAATCGTAGCTATCTTTATCGATCTTATGGGGGATAACGTGATTTTATGGGCAATGTTATTAGGTGTAATTGTTTTCATGATCCTCGGCTTTATGCAAACACCCAACGTTTTATCAAAAAAATCACACCGTGATCAAACAATAAAAGGAGGTATGCTAAAGTTATTTCGGAACAGCCACTTTGTTGTAGTACTCGCCATAGTGATATTACTGCAAGCATCACATGCTTCGTATTACAATTACGGGTATATTTTTTTACAAGAAATACATGCACCAAACTATTTAATCGGTTTTATTATTAACATTGCGGTAATCGCTGAAATTATTTTCTTTGCAATTGCAGATAGAAGATTTTACAAAATATCAGTAGCTACTTTACTTACACTAGCAGCACTTGGTTCATCGATACGCTGGATCATAGTATTTACTTTTCCTAATGTCATTATTTTTAGTATTTCACAAATATTACATGCATTCTCGTTCGCGATGGCGCATTATGCCTTTATGAAATTTTTAAATAAAAATATTCCTTATGAACAGATTCCAATCGCGCAAGGTATTTACTCGGGATTCGCACTTAGCTGGGGAACTGCAGTGTTTACAATTTTAGGAGGTTACTTATACGAAATAGAATCAACATACGCATTTGTTGGAATGCTACTTTGTACCATACCAGCCATCTTGCTCTCGTTTGCTTATCGGAAATTGGAGCATAAAACGAACTAGCTTTTCCTATATGGCCTGTTAACATAAGGTAGTATATCTTAAGATAGTCGGAAATACCAAGTAGCATACAAATTAATGGTGAAAATTGTTAATACTTGTTCTTCTTATTACGTATTTCCGGCACTCGCATTACTTCTAATGAATAGCAACAGTCACATATCCCCCCCCCATGCTCTCTTTTTCACGATCTAATCCTGATTTTAGCATATTATTGTTTTTTCGTTGCTCCACAATCTTCCTAAGCAATAAAAAATGGCGCATCTCCCAAATTTATTACTGATTAAGTATGATAAAATGTATCATCTTGCCTACCTATACTTACAGCTCTTTTTTATCAACTTTGTATTAAAAAGTAAACAGAGTAATAAATTGACAATAAAATTAACTTAGTGTACCATTAACACAGAACACTATAACAATAATACATTTAAAACGTATTATATAAAATGGAGGTGTAGGAATAGGTAATTGTTAATCATTGTTAATAGGTAAGATAACAAACAATATTGGTACCTCATACTTGATTACCCTTTAATTTTTCTATACACAGTTACATTAATTCCATCACCAAACAATCCTTCCAATCCTTTATTCAACTATATGTCCAAGAAATAAATTGAAACCTCTACGATACAAATCCGTATTTAAAATAATAACTTCTTAGAAAAAATTTAATCTATTCACGTGGATAACAAATCACAAGGGGAGATTCTATGAAAAAAAGCTCTTTTATTGTGTTCATTAGTCTTTTACTTGTTATAAGTGCGTGTTCTGCTGAAAATCCTACCAAAAAAGTAAGTCAAACTACAGAAAACACAGACCTTATTGAGAAGTCAACAGAAGAAAACATTACATCAGCTCAAGTACAAGAAGTAAGTCAAGATTCAAATGACTTAGATGTATATACCAAATTGGATAATGTGATGACTCACTTTGAAAAATACTATAATTTTTCAGGGGCTGTATATGTAGGTATGGGAGGTGAAGAAATATACTCTAATACGTTTGGTAAGGCTGACATTGATCAAAATATCGCAAATACATTAGATACGAAATTCATCATAGGTTCTTTGACTAAACAATTTACAGCCGCAGCGATATTATTACTAAAGGAAAGAGGATTACTTGAACTAGAACATCAAATTACAGATTATTTACCTGATCTTTCTAAATGGGAAGGGGTTACGATTCATCACCTTTTATCGATGTCATCTGGAATAGTAAGTACAGATCATCCGTATTTTGCTGAGAGTTTAGAAAAAAAATTCGGGTCTAATATTCCTTATTCGATAACCGAAGAAGAAGCAATTGCAATATATAAAGACATTCCTCTTAACTTTAATCCTGGTGAAAAGTTTGAATATAGCAATTCAAATTATTTAATTTTAGGATTGATCATAGAACGTACCACAGAAGAATCATACGATAAATTTTTAGAAAAGAACATTTTTGAACCTTTAGCGATGTTAAATACAGGTTACAGTGTTAACTGGGAAGTGCTAGAAAATAAAGCTCAAGGGTATGAAAAAATCAATACCGAAAATGATTTTTATCCTATTCAATACGACTATTATATAACCCATTCCTCCAGTGGTTTGTATACAACTATGAATGATTTAGTAACATGGGATAGAGCATTATATTCTGCAAAATTACTAAAAAAAGAGACTATAGCTAAGATGTATGCTCCTTATACTAACATCCCTTCTAACTTCGAATATGGATCTGAATATGACTATGGATATGGTTGGTTTACCCAAGAAAAAAAAGTTGAACACGCTGGAGACTTACCAGGATTTATAGCAAATTTTTATCGTGAGCTTAATACTGAACTTGTCATTATTATTTTAAGTAATAATGAATCCTTAGATAGGGATAAAATGCGTAGTATTACAAACACCTTAACTAACATTGTTAATGGTGATTGATGATAAAAATAATTAAGTATAGGTATAGAAAACATAGAGATTTTATAATCAAGTTATAAGAAACTCATTCAATTCGTAACAGAGATTTCATAGTAACAGGAGAAGTTTGAATACCATACACTCTGACGATACTTTTAAACCAGAAGTAACAGTGACGAACAAAACAAATATTTGCTTATAGAAATAAATTAGAAGTTATTGCTATTCCATCAGGTGTATTTTAATCACGTAAGTTGTGTGTACATTTAATACTCATATTATATAAGGAGGGAAAACAGCATGAAAAAGCTGTTAGTAGGATTATTTGTTGTATTATTTATTGGAATAATCGGTTCAGTTGTTTCAATAAATGCCACAGGAGGCTTATCCTTTAATACTGTAGATTTACTTGAAAAAAAAGAAGTAAAGAATGAAGAGATCAAAAAAATAGACATTGACTTCCCATCAACTGATATTGAGGTTCAGCCTTCTGACGATGATTCCTTTATCATTGAGGTGAATGGTAGAGTTAGTGAAAAACTGAAGGATAAATTTAAACTTAATGTAGAAGAACGAGGTGATTTGTTAAAGGTAGAATTTCAAGATCCTAACACGTTTTTTAATATTGGCGTATCTATCGTGGATACTACTGTTTCAGTTTACTTACCTACAAAGGTATATGAATCAGTAACAATAAATACAGCGTCAGGAAATATTGAAGCTGAACAATTAAACACAAATCAATTGAACGTGTCAGCAGCATCAGGAAATATTAAAATGAAAGACATGCAAGCCGATAAAGTTTACACATCAACAGCATCGGGGAATATAACAGTAGATCAACAGCAAGCAATTACTTCATCCTTTGAAGTAGCATCTGGTAACATGTATTTAACAAATGTAGTAGGTAATGTAACTGCACATAGTTCATCTGGAAACATTACTTTACACAATGAGGAATCTTCTGGTAATATTTCGGCAAATGCTTTAAGTGGTAATGTAAAAATTGAATACGAAAAAGCCCCATCATCACTTTATATAAATTTTAAAGCTACTTCAGGTAATGGTAAAGTTAAATTAGATGGCGTTAACTATGAGGAAAAATCTAATGATCGAATTATCGGAACCATTGGGTCTGGCGATCATGAAATAATTGTAGATATAACATCTGGTAATTTTAAACTTCAGTAATGGAGGTGAAGAGAAGTTCATACACTCAAAACCTTCATTCAACAATAATTAAAATTCTTAAGAATAGGCTGCCATTCTGAACTGAACCCATAAAGTTAGACATATATATTTAGGCAGCTTCTAAGGCATGCATTCGGTATTGAACCGGACTCAT
>NZ_JAEUFG010000016.1 GCF_018588585.1 Bacillus sp. SM2101 | reverse complement strand
TTGATAAATTAAATTTGCACTAAAATCCGTTACTGCATGTGTCAACTCATGTCCAACTACATCAAGTGACCCTGATAGAGGTAGGAATTGTCTCCCATCACCGTCTCCATAAATCATTTGGGTGCCTACCCAAGCAGCGTTATTATAACTTCTACCAAAATGTACTGTAGATTTTATTGGTGCACCATTTCCATCATAGCTATCTCTTCCAAAGACATCTTTAAAATAATCATACGTGATGCCAGCATAATAATGAGCATCAACTGCGGCGCTGTCATAACTATCTGTGAATAAATTATCAGTATCTACCCAAAGACTACCAGGGAGCTTAGCAAAGTAGTTATTTTCATTAATTTTATTTTCAGCATCATAGGTAAATATTCCACTCCCGCGAGTATTATCAATTAATGAGTATGAAGTTCCATCAAAAGAAGTATTTAAAGACTTTTGATCCCCCAACACACCAACACCAGTTCCAACTGAATCTTCTGCAGTATGAATATTGTTATGTTTCGCTAGCACTTCACCTGTAACAGCATCTACAAAATAATCAACGTTTCCTAATTCAGGATAAAAGAAAAGGAAGTTTACTGCATATGCATAGTTAGCTATTTCACCATCAGTATAGATGACTAGTTCTGCCTTCGGATTTTTTTCGTATTCAGGTGCGTCAGCTAAGGATGCTAATAAGTTCTCTTCCGCTATCGCAACAGCATCTTTTTTAGCTACTTTTTGCTCTTTTTTTAATGAATTCTTTTTATCTAGCTCTGGAAGTGCGGTTCCAGAAATTGCTGTCAAAACACCATCTTGATCAATATGTGCTGTCAACGTGGCACCAAATACTGGTGTACCTTTAAATACTTGTTGCAAACGGATAAACGTATACCCTAAACCATCCTTCTTACTTTCTTTAACGATAAACGAATTCTTTGCAATATCATTAATCTTAAATAATTCTTTTTTACTATCAATATAGCTAAAGAGTATATCTTCACTATTATTATTTGAAGGTTCTGTCAATTTACCAGAAACAAATTCAGGTGCTTTAACCTTCTCACTCCAATTTACCTTTTCTAGTTGATTATTAGACTGAGCTGTTACATAATTCACAGAAGGAGCAACAAAAGCTCCTAAAGCTAATGAACTGGCCAATACAGTGGTAACTAATTTTTTTCTTTTTCATTGTTTCACCTCATTATTATTTTACTAGTCTATCATCAAAGTACTAGTTCTCATATAAGATAAGTTTAATTAAATAAAAAACTTACCCTGTATAAATAAATAACTTAATTTTATAAAAATTCAAAATATCAGTCAATTATCATTGTGAAAATCTATACAAAATGACTATCTTTAAGGGGGGGAATAGTGAAAATAATTACAATTTTTATAATATTTTTACTATAAAAGGGTTTTTTATGGTCTTTTTTTTTAGCAGTTTTGATATTAAAATGAAATTCTGTTACTTTATCGACTCTATTTGAAGGTACTCTTCGATAAATAAATTTGTTCTACTTATATTTATAAATTAGGTTACCCAATAAAACAACTTGATCACTTTATAAATAAAACAACATGTAATTTAACATAGTGGATAATATTGCAATTAGGATTTATAATTCTTAAAATTATTAATCAGTAAAAATCTACAAATCAAAAAATCTGGTTATTCAACAATATGGCCCAATTGTTGAATTAGCAAATTAATACAACATCTCTTATTTAACTTCATAATTTTGAAAACTACCACATAATATAAGGCTTACTCCACATTCTTTACCGTTACAATTAAAGTTAATAATTACCGTTAATCGCGATATATATCTTTTCCATTTTAAACGCAAAAGGTGTGTCTTTTAATAGTTCCGATGCGCGTTGATAGACTTCGTGTTGTTTGCCGTCAAAGAACGATTTACCGCGTTTATATTTTGCTAAGCGTTCAACTTCAACTGCCGGTGGAAACTGCTTACCTATTTCGAACATTGCACCGCCTCCTTTCTTTAAGTAATATAATTAATAGACTGTAAGGGGGTTTTAATGTGTATTTGGTATTTATAATAATTTTAACTACAATATTAAGCTATATTTTCATCTTTTTTACTGGCCCAATTTTTTCTGCAATTATCGCTTTTGGTATCATTCTTGGTTGTTTATTTAGAGGTATATATCTACTTAACGAAATAAGTGAGAATCTTTATAAAATATCAGCTAAGACTGATAGGTTATTAGAAAAACAGCATAATAACGAATAAGCTACAACCATGCTGGTTTTTCCATTACCCGCGCTCTCACCTTCTTCGATATTGAAATCGCCTGCTCCATTGCGTCAATTAAGTCGTCAACCTCACCCGTTCCATATCGTTCAAATTGTTCGAGCAACAGGGCGTGATTATCTTACCTGCGATTCCAACATCTGGAAAAACCACCTCGATTCGAAGATCTTTTCGTTATCTTTGCTGAATTTTATGAACGCGTGAGTGTGCCGGGTAATTAACTATTCTTAATGCCTTTTTCAGTTCATCGACAAAGAATTCCTGCGCCATTTGCGCCTCGGCTGCTATACCGTGGGGCTGATATTTTAGCGTCATTTCAATGATCTTTTTCATAAATACGTCGGGCTTAACACACCTTCGCCCCAGGAATCAATAACGTAAAATGTGTTCGTTGTTTTATCCTTCGCAACATCACCAATAGCCGAGTACTCGTCTTTCTTTTTACCCATCACAAAGTCAACGCCCATCTTTATTAAAAATTAGTTTGATTTGTAATCAAACTTTGATGTGTTCTCATTCCAATACGAAAGGTGCTCTGAAACAAATATCATCGAGTGGATTATTTTGATACGCGGTGTTGAACGCATTTGACCCGTTGTCCCACTTTCATTTCATCAGCTTGTACAACGGCTGAACATCCGGCCAAAGCACGTCGGCACCATCATCCATTTCCTGGTGATTGGTTTCGTAAAATGCGAGTGCGTGATCGGCTCCGATCGCGTTATTGCGATCTTGATAGATATCGCAACATTGTTCCCATAACGCCATGTTTTTGGGGTGAAATAGTATTGGGCGATAAATCACTCAGCGTCAATTAACGTGTTAATTTCGTTTATTTTTTCAATTTTATGTTTGCGCTCGTCATAATCAAGCCATTCGCCACTTTTCCACTCCATAAGATCGTCCTCCTTTCCGTTTTAGTTCACTCGAAAAAGCTCGCCGATTGATGAACGAGCGTAAATTTTTTTTAAGATAAATTACATTAACACGGTGTGAATGCGATAGCAGTTGGTTCAGTATATACGGGAACTATAGCAATTAGTGAATGAGTTTTTACGTCAATTACTGAAACATTATTACTACCATTATTTCCGACATAAGCAGGTTTTCCGTCGGGTGTAAAAGAAACAAAACGTTGTTAGCTATCCACTCCGACTACTGCTATGATTGAATGGGTTTTAGTACCAATGACCGTGACTGTATTTCCATTTCGAGTAACTACATACGCAAATTTACCATTCGAGGTAATTGCAACTTTCGACCAGTACTCTTGCTATAACGGAATGTGTTTTAGTATCGATGACTGTTACCGAATTAGTACCGGAACCACCGTTCGTAATATACGCAAGTTTTACGAACGGTGTGACCGCTATATTGGTAAACCACTAACTGTAACCCTTGCAATCTCGCTATGTGTATTCACATCAATCACAGAAACATTACCGGTTGAAGTTTCGTTAACAACGTAAGCCCGTACCATCGTCCGACCTATGTCCTTTCTAGCAGTGTATGCGAGTGTAAAGTGAAAGTGATTTTTTGAATACGCATAGTTTCTTCGTCAGATAAAGGCTTTTGGTCAGGGGGGCTTGGGAGTCAGTCGTTTCCCCTTTGCAGCCTCACTCCAATTGATGTATATCGCTGTATACGTCATTCGTTTTTAATTTACATAATAGTAGCTATAGGAACCAATACGCGCTCATAACCGTTGATATGACAGTGTTTCTAACGCGCGTAAATATATCAATTATACACGATTTTATACATCGATGATTTGAAGACATTTGTGGCGTATCGGTCGTCCATTACTACGCTAAAATAGTGCATACGATTAACCTTCTTTTTTAAGTTGAAAGTGTTAGAGGTACCTCGCGTCGAATTCGACTTGCAGATCTAGCTACACGGTTCTGTCATTCCATCAATATCTATATCTACTGCTAAATTTTCCCCACTCAAAACCATTATGTCTATTTTAGTTACATTTAAAAATGAAAACATTTTGTGAGCGGTAGTGTCAACCTCGTTTAAATTTAAAGTTATAGGCTGTATAATCCCATTTGAAGTAAAATTAATAATTACCTCTGCTACACCGTCTAGGTCTGTTTGATCTTCTCTTAAAACGACCTCACCGTGAAATCCAATTGCTCTGCCGTTGTATACTTCCACCAAATTATTAGTCACACTATTTAAGCCAGTATTTGTGGTACCTATATCGTCGGCAAGTAGCTGACACGAACAATCGCATTGCGTTACTTTTTCAACTGCACTATAGCCTATACTGCCCCTTTTACACGGTTCTGTCATTCCATCACAAGTTACACACACATTCAGATTCTCACCAGTCATAACATTCACTTCTATTTTAGTTACATTTAACAACGAAAATATTTTGTTAGTGTTTCTAGAAGATAGATCTAATGTTATAGGCTGTACAATACCGTTTGATGTAAAATTAATTATTACAATCCCGACACCCATAGGTACTCCCGATTCCGACGTTAATTCGACCTCACCTTGCAATCCAACTGGCCTACCGTTGTATACTTCAGCTGTATTATTAGTTGAATCATTCATATTCCTGTTTAAAGTAATTATATTATCTACAATCAATAAACACGGACAATCACACGTTTTTTCCTTATCAGTAGCACTCCCGCAACATGTACTTACTTTCTTGTATTGACCCATTGTTATTCCTCCACAATCACAGATTAATAAAGTATATTATGCCAATATTTATAACCGTGATTGGACGTAAAACCGAAACAACTACACTTACATTTGCTTATGTCCTGTCTACTATTCTATCGATAAGCGATAACCCTATTCATCCTCCTCTTTACCGCCCTTAAACCGCTTGATCTACCTACGCTTTACTACATTATCCTGCATACGATTAACCTTCTGATTCAAGGCGAAAGGGTTAGGCTTGCAGGCTTAACTACATAACTCTGTCATTCCATCGAGAGATACAAGTACATTTAGGTCCACTCCACTCATAACTATCACTTCTATTTTGGTTACATTTAGGAATGAAAAAATTTTACTAGAGATACTGCCTACACCCTTTAATTTTAAGGTTATAGGCTGTAAAATACCATTTGAAGTAAAATTAATAACGACTTCACCCATCCCAGTAGGATTTGTTATACCATCTTTTAACTCTGCCTTACCATGTATTCCAACTGCTCTACCGTTGTATACTTCTGCTATATTATTATTCGTACTATTTAAACCGTTATTTTGAGCACTTATAACATCCGCGAGCAATTGACACGGACAATCACACGTTTTTCCTTCCTTGATTGTACTCCCGCAACAGGTACTCACTTTTTTATATTGACTCATCGTTCGACCTCCGCTATCACAGTTTAATACGGTATATTATGCCGGTATTTATAACCGTGATTGGACGCAAAAACGAAACAACTACTTACATTTGCTTATGTCCTGTCTACTATTCTATCGATAAGCGAAAACTCTATTCATCCTCCTCTTTACCGCCCTTAAACCGCTTGATCTTCTCTTTAATATCCCACACACTCAACGTTTTGTTACTGCCTCGGAATCCAGTTATCGGAGTTTTCCGGGTTCAAGTTTTCGGCGAAATATTCGTATGCACAGTAAAGCAAGTCGCGTTCGACACGGTGAATTCGGTTAAAACGCTCTAACTTTTCGATTAGTTCGAAGTAGTCTTGCACAATTTCGACCGGCATATCTTCGGCTGAATTATACTCAGCGTCAATTAACGTGATAATTTCGTTTATTTCTTCAATTTTGTGCTGGCGCTCATCATAATCTAGCCATTCGCCATTTTCCCACGCCATAAGATCGTCCTCCATTCCGTGTTAGTTCACGCGAAAAAGCTCGCCGGTTGATGAGCGAGCGTGAATTTAGTTTAGGTTAGTTAGGGCTGAATGCAATCGCCTCAGGATTAGTACCGACAGGAACGTTTGCGATGACCATTGCTATTACACCTGATGGAAAACTTGTTTATGTAGATGCTCGTGACGGAAATACGATTACTGCCATCGATGTAAAAACACAATCAATCATAGCTACCATTTTTCAAGTAGACAACAACCTTCGTTTTTTAGAGTTTACCCCAGATGGGAAATTAGCTTATGTGGGTAATGAAAGGGATAGTACTGTATGTGTAATTGATACAAAAACTCACTCGGTCATATTAACTGGGCTTTCATCGGGAGATGCTATTGAAATTGTAGCCACTATAGAATGCGTTTTCACATCAATTACTGTAACAGAGCCAGAAATTACATCATCACCTTGATTTACAACATAAGCTAGTTTCCCGTCAGGTGTAGATTTAACATCTTGTGGACCGTCTCCTACTTGAATAGTTGCAACAATAGAGTGCGTCTTTGTATCGATAACTGCTATACTGTCTACAAGTCGATTTACATTATAATCTAGTTGTGATTTCAACTGCAAACGGATCTCCCCCCATACTCACAACTACTGTCGCGATCACACTATGAGTTTTAATATCTATGATTGACACAGTAGCTGGTTCATTAATTGTTCCTCGATTTGCGACATAAGCTAGTTTCCCATTTGGTGTGATTGCTATTGCTTCCGGATCGGCACCTACTGGGACAGTTGCAATAACAGAATGAGTTTTCGTGTCGATCGCTGATATATCACCTGAATCGATTACAATATAGGCAAGTTTACTATCAGGTGTAAAAGCGATACCTACGGCTCCAACCCCTAATTGAATATTTGCAATAACCGAGTGTGTTTTCGTATCAATAACTGACACACCACTTATCACATCTCTAGTGAAAGTAACATAAGCTAGTTTCCCGTCAGGTGAAATCGCAATATTATTAGCCCCTGCCCCCACCAAAACGGTAGCAATTACAGATTGTGTTTTCGTATCAATAACGGAAACTCTGTTACCTGGCATTCACAACATAAGCCAGTACCATTGTACCGACCTCCTTACAATCGTTTTTACTAGTGTATGTGAGCGCAAGGTCAAAGTGATTTTTTGAATCCGCATTGTTTTTCCGTCTAATAAGGGCTATTCGTTGGGCGCGCTTTGGGGGCAGTCGTTTTCCCTTTGCGACCTCACTCCGATTCGTGTATATCGCTGTATACGTCATTCGTTTCTAGTTTACATAATAGTAACTATAGGAACCAATACGTGGTCATAACCGTTGATATGACCGCGTTTCTAACTCACGTAAATTTATCAATCATACACGATTTTATACATCGTTGATATGACCGCGTTTCTAGCTTGTCGAACTCCCTTTACTCGCTAAAATAGTGCATACAATTAACCTTCCGTTTTAAGGTGGAAGTGTTCGAGGTACCGCGCGTCAGGTTCGGCTTGTAGACTTATTTACTTACAAGGCTCATTCACTGCTCCCCAACGCATTAACCCTTCTACAGGGTCCGTACCAGCCACAAACACTACTTCAATTCTAGTTACATTATCGCATGTGAAAAATTTGTTAAATTGATTGGCATTTAAAGTTATAGACTTGTTTAATGTACCATTTGAAAAAAAGTTAAATACGACTACATCATTCAAGTTTAATGTTGCTAAAGTTAATAGCACCGTACCTACAATTCCAATTGCTTTTCCATTATATAATTCCGATGTTGTATTGACGCTATCTACCGAGAAATTTGAAGTAATATCACCAGTAAACAATAGACAAGGACAATCGCACGCTTTTTCATCCTTTACGATTGTACTTCCACAACACGTACTTACTTTCTTATACTGAGACATCGCTCAACCTCCATAATCACAGATTTACGATATAATATGCTCGTATTTTTACCCTGATTGGACGTACGACCTCAACCGACATCAAGTTCACCCTACAATTCCGCTATCTATTCGTCAGTGTCTACCGTTTGCTTAAACCGTTCGATCTTCACTCTCACATCCGACATACTAACGCCTTCCTCTTTATCTATCGAATCGATTTCGACCTTCTCCGTTAACTACTATGCACCTGAAACAACGTCCTAAACATCGCAGCATTACTATCCTTGTTTATGTGATCGGGTATATCGACTCCATTACTTCCGGTAATCTATCGACTGTATTGCGCATAATCTGACGATGTAATTCTTCGTTAAAGTGATCGAGCTTACGCCATCCTTTGTTATGTAAGTTCTGTAACGCCTACCTCTTCGGCTATTTCAGCGTACTTCATTCTGTTTCTTTTCGGCATTGCTAATATCTTAATTGCCGTTATTTGTGCTTTTGTTAAATTCCGTACCATAATTAACGCCCTCCTTTCCGTAATACTTTGCGAATACATACCGATTTAATAAGTTCAAAACCATTGTGCCGCCTTTCGCCTTGCTCAAGTCATCACTGTCCATTAATACCTTTCCTCGCCGATAATTTAATAACCAGCGATAAAGAGGACAGCGACGAATGAGAGAAACGAATGAGGCGCAATCTTGGTTAGTAGACAAAGATTAAGATATAATTTCGCACTAAAAATCTCTACATCCCTTGTCGCTCTATGGTGAACCCTGTTTTTGGTTATGGGAATAAGGTCACACTCATTATCATTTACGTTATTCTAATTGAGAATAAATACCTTTTCTTCACGTTAAACATGGCGAGTAATGTATCGTCCGGCTTCTTATTCTGACGATAAAACACGCTAGGATTAAACGTGTATCGCTCCGGCTCATTGCCAACTTTAATCCTCGCACCCTGCTTGCGTTAACCTTTCACAATATAAAAAGCCGACCGTATTAACGATAAGCAAATACTCTCCAACTCCCGAAGTGCCTGCGTTGCTTTCTTTGCTTCACGTTGAATAGCCTTTAACCCAGTAATAACATCAGACACCTCAACGTTTAATTTCACTGTGAATTCGCCAACTTCGCGCTGTGTTTGCGCCATGTTAGATTGACTCCTTTTTCGGAATCTAAAAAAGCCAACCACGCTGAATGCGATTAGCTGTAAAACACCAAAATATTTACTCAATCGTCTAATCAAAACGAATTGATTAACCATACAATACCGCAAACAAACTATGAAATGAGGTAGAATAATGAGCGCGTATGTTTCAAAATCATCATGTTGCGGTAGTACTGTATCTACAGCCAAAGAACAAACTGCTTGTTGTGATTGTCCAGTAATTACCGACCAATGCTCAGGGAGAATTGAGCGAGAGTGCGGCAGTCCAACATTTTCCTTTTTTAATGGAAATACTATAGGATCTGTAAACGGTACAATTACCATAGAACCTACTACAACGTGTGAAATACTAATAGTAGTAACCTCAAACGGGATGGATTTTCCTTTAGGTCCTTGTATTGAAGGAGATGTTATATGCATCTCATATAGAAACGTCACTCAAATAACTTTAACATGTACTAATGGAAGTACAGGAGAAATTTGTGTGATAAATTATAACTTTACTATCACTGAAAGATGTATATCTAACACTGTTGTTTCAAGCAGTCCTGTGAGATAGCGTTAACTCGCGCACTGACCGCCTCCTTTAACTAATATTGACCAATCGCTCTCAGACAAAATTATCTTCGTTGAGGACGACCATTTTTAGACGCGTATTAATAGTCACTGGAGATAACCCGACTTCCTTGTCCTTATCGGTTTTATATTTATGATCTTAATTTCACTAGTCTTTCACGCATAAATACAATAGAGTCTCTAATGGTATTTTTCTAATACATTTTATATTTCCATCAATTCCGTTGCACCCTAAATAATCACGAATAAAACCGTAGTTGTGATCGTACTGTTTTAGAGTTTTCTCCGCACGACCTTCGGCTATTTTAATCGCTTTAAATCGTGAAAACAATTCTTCTAAATCGTTGATAGATTTCTGTTGCCCGATTACTCTTGCGTTTTTAGTAGCTTTACCACGTCGTTTTGTTGCCTTAATATTCGTCTCCTTTAAGTAAATTAACTAAAGGAATATGATGGATAAATACCTCTACAGCACCGCTACCCCCCATATTTTTGATTCGGAGTAATCGATTTAAGAGGCTTTGTTTACGCATCTAGCACCGCTGCCTTGCGGGTTAATGGGAGCGTAACCCTGCGACTAAGCCAAAGCACAAGTCAACGGAAATAAAAAACGCTAGAACCATTGATTTATCAAGGATTCTAGCGTTAGGATGATTCCGACTGGTCTCGAACCAGCGACCTCTACCCTGTCAAGGTAGCGCTCTCCCAGCTGAGCTACGGAATCACAATATATTGTCGTGAATAATTAATATAATAGCTTGATATATTTGAAATGTCAATATCTTTTCATGACTTCAACTTAAATGATCTCTATTTTTTAGGGCTGTTTTCTCATTATCGAATTAAGTAATATATATATACACAAATATCCTTGGAGACATCATTTCTTCTGAAACTATGATCAATATATTCAAATCCTTCCTTACTATGATAATTTATTGCATAGCGCCTATAAATTGTTCTAATCCCTCTAACCCTCACCATTAGCAGGTCTCTACAATTATCAATTATGTGATTATGTTCTATATCTAAATCAACTTGTAACGACTCAGTGTTAACTATTAGTCCCATATTATTGTATATATAGAAAAATCCAATAAGAATAATAGCTGAAGCTATTGGATGTTCAAGCATTTTATTGAAGGGCTGAGTGAAAGGTTTTTGCGTTTCTTCATTCAACAAATTTAAAGCTAGAATGAGAGAAACAATCACTAATGTAAAAAAAATTTTGATGGTTGATTCCTGATATTGAACCATTACCATCTCACCTAACATTGCTCCCATCATTCCTCCCATTAAACCTGACAACATTCCATTTAATACTGGTATGATTCCATTCAGTAGCCCAACCATACTTCCACATATAAACCCAACACCCATTCCTAAGACAGTAGATAAAAAGAGATTTCCATTTAAAAAAACCCCAAAGATCACTCCACTTAACAAACCATTCATCATACCGACTGTCATTGTAATCGTCATACTAGTCATACTTGTTATGTTTTTTCTTTGTATAACCAAGCATAAGGAAATATAAAAGGTTAATAAGAGTGGTGTTATAATTGTCATTAATAACGCTTTTGACATAATCATATTTATCACATCCTAGTTTAATAGCATGTACATCAATATATGCATTTACTATTGCAACTAGTACAGATATCCCTACAAACATCAGATGATTCAACTTAAATCACCTAGACGTGTAATCCAAAACTACGGTATTAATATAAAAGTTATTTATTTGAAGATAAAATTTTGAATTGACCTTTGGATAACAAAATTTCTAACACATACTTTGTGCTAATCATCTACTCAAAAAATATTCTTATCTAGCTTTAATTCGGTCAAATCACCTGAATGAGTAGTTAAATCAACATCAACCTGCAATCATTTAATTGTTATTCATTTACAAGGTGGGTAGCTTCCATATTAATTACATCCACCACTTTATAAGTGATTGACATGAGATTTCATGAGCTTCTTGGTATACAGGGTTCTATCAATGATCTCCTTTGTAGTTCGATTTATTTAACTACATCATTAGATTCTTCACCCTGTTGACTCCTTCTCCAGCTTTACTTATTCTTTGCATTACTTTCGATAGAGTCATCAAATTTTTCTTTAAGCAATTCATGTTGTTCTCTTAACATAGTAAGTTCACCTTCTAATTGCTTAACTTTATAGCTGTCTAATCTAGAAGACTGTTCTTCTTCACTCGATAAATCACTTTGTACAGTAGCATTATGACCAAATTGATGTTTCCCATGACGATGACCATGTTGATGTTTTCCATGATTATGACCTTTCATCATAAAGACCATTGATAATGGACATAAAAGAAGCAGTAAAAGTAAAATCCATTCCATCATTAATACCTCCCATAGATCAATTTTAATAATGAAGTCATATGTCAAATGACTGTAAACTTTGAACGGTGTTATTTTTTTGTACTTAAAACTAAATGGGCATACTAACTGACGTTAGTGGCTCTTTTCCTACTAGTTTAAGGATGAAAGTATCATATAGCTTCACCATGCTGTTCAATTTAATAACTTAAACAAAATTTTAGAAAAGGGCCGATCTAACAATATGCTATTAATTATGAATTTCTGAACCATCACTCCCGTCTCAATACCATAACCTTTTATAATATCTTTATATGTTAATTGTTTTTTCTGCAGATAAAATGCATATATGTTCTCAACTGTGTGAAAGGTGTTTTTTCAACTATTAAGCTGATCTTCACCCCTGTACCCCAAAATAAATAATGACCGATAAAAGCATCAATACAATTACTGCAAATATTGTTTTATAATAATCTTTTGCTGTTATTACATTATCATTATTAATAGTGGTTCTTGGTTTCAAATATTTCATTAAGAATATTCCGATGGTTATACCTACAATACTCATTAAATGACTAACAGATATCGTACCTAATATCATCGGATTAATTCTTGAGAATTCCACAATTGCTCGTATGATCATATAACCAATTAAATAATGAATAAAGATTTGCCCATGGTAAGATGATTTTTTCAAGCGTAACCATAGGTACCCAAATAACAAATAATCTAATAAAAATTCGTATGCTTGAGATGGATGAAGATACTCTCCATTTACTTCCATTCCCCAAGGTAATGCCTGTGAAATTGGACCACCAAATACATCACAACCAATTCTACTAATCCCTTGAGCTAATATTAATGCTGGCGCGACAATATCTAATGTTTCCCAAATCGGCATCTTGTGACGCTTCAAAAATATATACCCAACAGCAAGACCACCTAAAATACCACCATGTATTGAGAGTCCGCCGTTATGAATGAATATAATTTCTAATGGATTATTAATAAAATAGATAGGATCGTACATGAATACATAAATAATTCGAGCTCCTATTACTCCACCAATGAAAGAGTAGATTGCACCATCTATCAATAATTTATAATTAAGTCCCCTACGTTTTGCTTCTCTAGTTAAAATAGCTAAACCTGCCATTACACCAATAGCTATCATTAAACCGAAAAAATATATTGAAAGCGGACCTATACTAAATATGGGTTTCATCAAAAATTCCTCTCTTCATTAAATTATTTCTAGTCATACTAGCTTAAATAAAGGTCCGTTTCCTACTCTTTGTTGTTATTTTGCTAATTTAAACCACTATAACGGGGGGGTTTTTCTGGTTTTATAGCAGAAAGGTACCACTCACTAAAGTTATACCGTATTTATTTCTTAGCACGTAAACAACTATCAATGCGAAAACAGCCTAAAATATGACCCCTCCTTCGAATACAGTGCTATTATAATAGAAAATTATAGATTTTTTATGAAGATTGGAATTTACTATAAAGTTTTTCGAAAGAAAAGTGTTGGGTAATCTTTCACCTACAAAAAAACACCACCTCAAAACTATTTAGTCTTTAGTGGCGTTTCTTAACTTATTAATATTTTTTATCAATATTTTCCAATCTTAACCTTTGAACAATCGTGCGTTTATCGCAACAATTACAGTACTTAGAGACATTAATACAGCTCCTACTGCTGGACTTAATACGATTCCTATTGGTGATAGGATTCCAGCTGCAAGTGGAATCGCGACAATATTATACCCTGTTGCCCACCAAAGATTCTGAATCATTTTTCTATATGTTGATTTTGAAAGCTCAAGGATGGACACAACATCTTCAGGATTACTTTTTACTAAAATAACATCTGCAGTCTCCATTGCAACATCAGTACCTGCTCCTACAGCTATTCCGAGATCAGCGTTTGCCAAAGCAGGTGCATCATTGACCCCATCCCCTGTCATTGCTATTTTTAAACCGGTTGCTTTTAGTTCTTTTATCTTGTCTGCTTTTTCATGTGGTAATACCTCTGCAACTACATCATCTAAATTCAATTGCTTTCCAACCCATTGAGCTACTTTGTAATTATCTCCAGTTAACATCAACGATTGGACATTGATATTCTTCAAACGTGCGATTGCACGTTCAGCACTTTCTCTAACTTTATCAGCAAGTGCAATCATTCCAGCTACTTCACTATTAATTAATACAAAGATTACAGTTTTTCCTTGCTCAGATAATCTCTCAAACGTTTCTTGTTGAAATCTTATATTATTTGCTTTAACAAAACCAGGGCTGACTAGTAAAATCTCTTTACCTTTTACAATTCCCTTTAGCCCTTTACCTGTCATCGATTCAAACTCATCTGGCTGATAAAAAGTTAATTTTTGAGCTTTTGCTTCTCCAACTATCCCTTTAGCAATCGGGTGTTCAGACAATACTTCTAGAGAAGCTGCAAGTTGTAAAACATCCTTCTTTTCATAGCCATTTTCAGTCATGATATCAGTTACACCAAATTCACCCTCGGTTAAAGTACCCGTTTTATCAAAGACAATGGATTGAATATTTCGTGCTTCTTCAAAGTTAGCACGGTTTCTGATTAATAACCCTTGCTTTGCAGCTAATGCTGTAGATCTAGCTACAACTAATGGAGCTGCTAAACCTAAAGCATGAGGACAAGCAATTACCATTACAGTTACCATACGTTCTAACGCATAAACAAAAGGGTACCCCAGCAATAACCATGTTACCAATGTAACGAACCCAGCAATTAGTGCTAGATAAAATAACCATTTAGCAGCTCGATTAGCTAAATCCTGTGTTTTGGATCTTGATTCTTGGGCTTCTTTAACCATCTTTACTACTTGGGAAAGATAGCTATCTTCTCCCGTTTTTTCTACTTGTATGGTTAAAGATCCTTCTCCATTTATGGATCCTGCAATCACCCCATCGTCTATTGTTTTTTCAACTGGTACTGATTCACCTGTCAGCATAGATTCGTTGATGGAAGAGTTCCCCTTAATAATAGTTCCATCAACAGGGACCTTTTCACCAGGTTTTACTAGAACTTTATTTCCTTGGGTTAAATGACTAATGTTAACATCTGTTATTTCTCCATTTTCATCTATCAGATGAGCCTCTGAAGGAATCATTTTCGCTAATTCTTCCAGAGCATTAGAAGCTCCCATTACTGATCGCATTTCTATCCAGTGCCCTAATAACATAATGTCAATGAGGGTGGCTAATTCCCAGAAGAAATTATTTCCTGATAAACCAAAGACAGTCAAGGTACTATATATATACGCCACTACAATCGCAAGTGCTATTAAGGTCATCATTCCAGGGCTCTTTTGTTTCAGCTCATCGTAAGAACCTGTTAAAAAAGGCTTTCCCCCATAGAAAAAAATGAATGTTGCTAAAATAAACAGAGCATAATTTACTCCATAAAAACTTAATTCATACCCTAAAATCGATTGGATCATTGGAGAAAAAATTAATATTGGTATTGTTACTATTAAAGAAATATAGAATCTCCTCTTAAAGTCAGCAATCATATGCCCATGATTATGCCCTCCATGGCCTTGGTGATTATGCCCCCCGTGTTCGTTATGATTATGATTATTATGTTCTCGGTGATTATGACCATCATGTTCGTTATGATTATGACTATTATGTTCTCGGTGATTATGACTATTATGTTCTCGGTGATTATGACCATCGTGTTCGTTATGATTATGACTATTATGTTCTTGATGATTATGACCATCGTGCTCGTTATGATTATGACTATTATGTTCTCGGTGATTATGACTATTATGTTCCAGGTGATTATGTCCTACATGTCCATGTTGTTTATGGTCATCATGTTCTTGATGTGTATGTCTTTCAGGATTACCCACATTTTGATGAGTCTTTTTACCTTTCATCATCAATAACCCGCCCTTTCCATAATTGGAATTTATGTTGAAGTAAAATTTGAATAGCCTTTAGCCTTACTCTTAATTAATAACCTTATGTTGTTTTCTTACTTTTATACTATACCCCCCTATGGTAATTGTCAACTTAAATATTTTATTTATCTTTTACTTTGACCATATGACATAACTTCCTCTAAAAAATGTCCTAAATAAAATAGTCATAGCAGTCTGTTGCTGCTATGACTATAGTTTAAGCCCAATAAGTTATTGTATCAAAGATACCTATTATAATAATGATAATACCAGCAATCATTTGAATTCGTTTCCCTAGTTTTCTACCTTTTTTCATTAATGAACCTCCCAAGCCAAAATACCATATTAAAAACAACGCTATTAGAACAGGGATAGACGTACCTAAAGCAAAAATTGTTGGTAAAATAACTCCATAAGAAGTAGATAGAACGATTGGCATTAATGTAACAAAAAATAAGATGAACATCGTTGGACAGAATGCTAAGGAGAAGCTTAATCCCATTAGAAATGAGCCAAATTTACTTTTTTTAAAATAACTGTCTGGTATGTTAATTAGCTGCAGATTCCAAGTCATTTTGAAAAACCCCATTAAATAAATACCCATTAATATTAAAATTGGCCCAATTACTTTCCTAAACCAAGGAAAATATAAGGTTAGACTTTGCTGAAACTCACGTCCTAGCAACCATACTAATAATCCTAGTAAAGAAAATGCAGTTATTTTCCCGATAATGAAATAGATCACTTCTTTCCATGCAAGTTTTTCTTGCATGGACCGATTCCCGTAAAGAGTAATTGCACCAATATTCCCTGTAAATTGACAAGGTGCCATTGCACCAACAATGCCCAAAACAAATGCAGATGCCAGCGGAATACCTTCAACGCTATACGCAATATTCATAAAAGGCTGACTAAAAAAGTTACTTATCTGACTAAATAAAGCATACACAACAAAACCACCTTTAATTTTCAAGTTAACACTTTTATGCTCACTAAATACAATAATTATGACTGTTTTCGTATAGAATGTTGTTTTTCGTACGAAATAACAAACACGTATACAACTAGGCTTTAGGTAACTATTCTTCTATAAAACGATGACTGATGAGTAAAGTTTATGAAAAGAGCCATAATTATAAAGAAAGTATAGAAAAATAAGAAACTCGTTATATGACATAAACTTATTCGGGTTTATTGAAGTACTCTCCTTCTAATTCAAATGGTGAATAATATCCATTGTATTTAACAACTGTTACCATCCCATTTCCAGCATGGACAAGGTCATGGCAATGAAAGACCCATTCTCCTGGGTTATCAGCAGTAAATAATATCTCATATTGTTCATGTGGTTTAACATTAATTAAGTCTTTTACTAATGGATTTTTTAACCTCTCTCCATTTCTCGTTATCACTTGAAAGTAGTGACCGTGTAAATGCATCGGATGGTCTAACATACTATTATTTATAATCGTTACTTTTACTACGTCACCTTTCTGAACTTTAATAGGATCAGTATTAGGAAATGTTTTCCCATTAATCTTGTAAGTCATACCACCTGCCATCATACCCATCCCAACGTTCAAATCCATTTCGTATATCAGGTCTGGCTCGGCTTCTGAGCTAATAATCGACTCCATTTCACCAATGTTTGTAAAATCAATAAGTGATAACTCCTTTTTTCCTTCTACAACAGGATCTATATCTTCCACTTGCTTTTCAACGTGATTTACGATGATAGGAATTCTTATATCGTTGGCACCTTCCACATTGTTCACGCTAGAAATATACCAATTATTACTCTGATTAGCGTTAAACTCAATATCTAGCCGCTCACCAGGAGCTATCTCAATTACATCAGAAGTTAGCGGTGCCCCAATTACTTCTTTACCGTCATTTGCAACTAAATTATAAGAGTTCCCTTGTAAATAAAAATAGTGTTTTTGATATCCAGCATTCACTAGACGCAGTCTTACTCTTTCCCCAAAATTAGCAACAATAGGGTCGATATTTGGGGCACTTTTACCATTTACAGTAAAGGTTCCATAGGTCATCTGTGAGTCCATCTCTCCAGGTGTGCCACCGGACATATGGTCCATCATTCCACCACTTTCACCTATAGACCATTCATCTACCATTAGTACAACATCTTGGTCATAAGATTTCTCCATAGGTTCAACGATTAGCGCGCCATATAAACCTCTATCTACTTGATTACCACTATCTTGGTGAGAATGATACCAATACGTCCCTGCTTCTATTGCCTCAAACTCATAGGTATATTCCTCATCAGGCTGCACTGCATTTTGTGTCACACCAGCTACACCGTCCATCATGTTAGGGAGAACCATGCCGTGCCAATGAATCGTTACTGGCTCATCAAGGTTGTTCTTTAAATTAACACGTATGAAATCTCCCTCGGTTACACGAATCTCCTCTCCAGGAATTTCGTTATTATAAGTCCAAGCTTCAAATCGTGTACCTTTTATTTCCCAAACAGTTGATTGAGCAATAATATCAAATGTAACAACCTCCTCTTCATTTGGAGTTTCCTTTGGTATATCTAATATATTTATAGATGTTGAATTGTCATTTGAAGTTGTTTGTTGACACCCAACTAATATGAAAGAAATTCCCCCAATTATAAGTGTCAATAACCTAAACTTCCCCAAACCTTTCACCCCTTTGGTTAAGTTCATTATCTACTAATCTTCCATTGATTTTCCACAATACTCCGTTGTCAAAATTAAACTTGTTTAGCCCAACTACTTATAAAAGATAGAAGCAGTTTTTGTTATTTACTTCTTATTTTTGCTTTTAAATGGTCATATTCTTTTTCAGAAATTTCACCCTTTGCAAACCTTTCATTTAAAATATTTATCGGATGTTGGTATGAATGGTTATTGCCATTCAGATATTTTTTCAGAAGATAAAACCCCAAGAAAAGTAAGCCTCCCCAAAAAATAAACATCCCTAGCATCATCATACTTCCTCCTTGAAAACCAGAGCAGCTATCGAGCCATCCCATCATGATCAGTTCACTCCATTCGTTTGCTCTTATACTAGCAAGAATTTTTGCAGATTTATTGAACTTCATTCATAACTTTCAATTGCATATGTTCAATACGTTTGTGTTGCTAATAGTGAAAAAATAGTAGCAACAAAGTTTATGCAACAAGCTTATGTTATTTATCATTACTATCTTCGAAATTAATTGAAAAATTTTGCAGATTCTTAAAGCATTTTATTAATTTCAAATATGTAATACCCATCATTTCTTAAATATAGAAAAGACCCAACTAATATGTCGAGTCTCTTCTATAGCTGTTATTTAATAGTTCCAGCATCTATCGTTTGCTTCCAATTTCCCCCACCATCTTCAGTCACATACACAGAGTTGTTAAATGTTGTTACTGACATTAAGTTATTATTATCTGTATTTATAGATATATTATTGACTGCGACCTCTCCCAAGTCTAGACCAATGTAATCCCAAGTCTGCCCATTGTCGCTACTTTTCATAATACCTGCTTCATCTTGTGTAATTGAGTAGCTCACTAAGTCCTTGCTTTCATTTGGCATAACTGTAATTGCAGTAATTAAGCGATTTCCATCTAATAACTCCCATGTCTCTCCACTATCTTCAGAACGCATGACACCATTCTGTGTTCCAGCCAGTAGTTCACTATCATTATTCGGCAGTGAGATTAATGTGTAAATTTTATGAAGGTCATCTGGTAAGCCAACTGGCTCAATTTTATCCCAATTTTCGCCACCATCAATTGATTTAAATATACCTGCCCCATATTTGCCACTACCCATTTGATTCAAACCATATATAATATCAGTATTTGAATAATTTGCATCTAAAATGTGAAAATCAATCTTGCCTTGTAACGATACTTCTTCCCATGTAATTCCATTATCAGTACTTTTTAAAAGTCCTAGAGGATCTGGAAGGTTTGATGACTTCCCTGGATGACCACTTGTAATCATTTCACCATTCGATAGTGCATGATAACCCATAAAATCATTATCATGAGAGCTAACAGTATACCATGATTCTCCTTTATCACTAGTGGAAATCATTCCTTCATGTGTAGCAACAAAGATCGTATCATCCTGATATGATAACCCGTGCATATGTTCAATTTTTTTGCCACCTTCTATTTTTGTAGGTTCTGTAGTTTGTTCATTGGAATTACAGCCCACAAGTACTACTCCTACTAATAAAATTGGAGTAATTGTCTTTAACATTTTCATATATAATAGTCTCCTTCTAGAAAGAAATTTAATGAACTCGGTGATCCATTGGCAGTGCAAACAGATAAATATTGACTACTGTAAATACTATCATTAACACATAAAAAGGTAGCTTCTTCTGAATACCATTATTGTTCCCTATACGATGTACGGTATAAATCGAGCCAAGCAATCCTAAAACTATAATTGCATACTGTAATATTTGTACTGTTAAACCTGAACTAATAGCTAAATCACCACTCGCTTTAATACCAAACAACTGGAGCGTATTGTACCAAATTGCTTTCCCCTCGGTCAAAATATGAAATAAATTATGTGCCATATGCCCTGCCAAATCCAGCGGAATAATGGCATAACCAAAAATTACAAAATACTCTTTAATTGTTTGCATGTCCTTTTTATTAGATGCTATAAAAGAAGCAAACCACAAAAGGAATAATGGAATAACCATTGATACTATAAATGCAACTGTAAAATTAATTGCATAGCTCGTTGTTCTCGTTAATTGACTTATGTATTGTAGAATATCTTCCCATACAGACAACATCGTAATATTTTGAACAAATACGATTCCCATAATGATAGCTGCTAATGCGGTATGCTCTAACCTTGGCTTTTTTATACCCCATAACTCACTAGTAGGTTTACGAATTGAAACTTGAATCGAATTATTAGGACAAGCTTTAATACAATTCGCACATAAGTTACAATCCGCACTTGAATCCATTGTTCTTGGAAATTGAAACATAGGACAACCTTCAACTTTGCTGTTACCCCGATAACATGATTGAGTTTTGCAGCTTTTACAAATTTCCTCTGTCCCTTTTAATTCAACAATACCAGCTCTAGAATAATTACCTGCAAGACCACCTAGAAAGCATAGTGTCTTACAAAAAGTTCTTCTTTCGTAAAAAACAGATGTGATGATGACCATTGTCAACAAGATTAATAATAAATATCCAGATCCTCTAGGTGAATCGACAATACCAAAAACGTGATCACTCCATGTAATTAAAATAAAAAATAAATCAATTAACCAAATACCATACTGTTTTAGAAATTTTGGTACGGGGAGTTCACTACCAAAGTATTTTCGAACAATGTCACTTATTTTGCCGAATGGACAAACTGCACACCAAAACCTTCCAAATAAGATAAATAAAAGCGGAATAATAGGCCACCAAAGAACCCATGTCATTGTCGTTCCAAAATTCTTATGACCATTTGTTGTACCCGCAACTAACTGAAATACAATGACTGAAAACACAACAATGGCTGTCCATTGAAAAATCCCAGGATACCATTTACTTTTAAGAAAACTGCTTATAATGGGATGAGACAACAAGTTCTTCATATGTATTCTTTGAATATATGCTTCTTCCATTTTTCTCTTATGTAATTTTAAAGTGAGACCCAACACTAAAAACAAGAAGATAATTGTCCCAAATATTCCTAAAACAACATAATTTGGAGAATCTACAATTACAATCTCTTCACCGTGAGCATGACCATCGGATAGTTCAAAGAGTTGATTTTTTTGTTCTATTAAAGTATTTTCTCCTCTAAAACCGTTAATAACTGATGAAATGTCTTCATAATTTCCCGCATCCCCTCCATCTGCATATACGACTATCCCTATGCTTAGTAACACTACGAGTAGGCTAAATGCTGATACTTTCTTTAACATCCCTAACTCCTCTATGAAGATATTTTTTTTACATTCTAAAAATATCGAGGGAATATGCAGATTTAAAGGATTTTTTTTGAAGAAATAATGTATTTTTTTAAAAAATTAATTTGATGAATGATGTAACACACCTATGTACACTATAGTCCAAGTCTATTGCCCTAAACAAAAGGTATTAGTTTGATTGATTTTAAATTTTCGTTAATACAAATTTTAAATTTAGTGCTTTCATTAATATTCGTAAATTTCCGTATTTCTTTTGGTATATATATTGAACCTCTGGAACCAATAACTACTTGATTTTCTAAACTTTCATCTCTTCTATTGCTCGTTATTTCTATCCACATATCACTATAGTAAACATCCACTACTTGCCCAGGTTCCATATTACAATAATCCCTAAGTTTTTTTGGTATTGTCACAGCATACCCTTTAGTAATAAATATTATTTTATTTTCTTTTTTACGCATATTACTCAACACTGAACTCACCCATTTTATATAGTTTACACTGAACCACCTTTTTCAATTTTCACACCCCAATAATTAATAAAAGGTTATCCTTGTGGCAAGCCTTTTAGTTAGTTCAACAGAGTTATTATAGAATGAAATTTTAAAGTTTTTATGGAGATTTTGGATTCAAATAAAATAGTTGTTAAGTCTCAACAACAGTAAGGAAGGTGTAATACAAGTTCATAAGAAAGAAAATATAAATGGATCTTACACATGTAAAGGCTCTTGTATATATAACCAAAAGAAAACCATATCCGAATTAGTTTTAGCAACCTATAATCAAGCTACTATCTAGAAATCAATATTATTCATGCACAACAAAAAGACCAGCCAACGTACTTAATTATTATAGGACTCATCTACGAATCCTATAATTTTTCAAGTGGCTCGTCACTTTTCATACAATAGTTTTGGAAACAATGTTCACCCAAACACAGTTTATAATACAAACAAATATTACATCGTTAATTATGAACAACGATAACGTAAAGGAGGTATGTATTTGTTCTAATCTAATGAAGACTGTTCCCTATGAGTGTTAGCGTTAAGTAACGGATACATATACAACAATAGTTATATAGATATCCGATACTCTTTATTTTCTTTGTGTTTTTTTGGCATCCTGTAAACAGACAATATCTCCTCAAGGCTTTAACTTCTATTTATTAATCTACAAGATGGTTAGTAAGAGTTTCCCCTTTGGCAGATGTTCAATACTTAAATAGCCATTGATCACTAGAGATTTTATAACAACTGGAACATTGATGTCTGAAAAATGTTCTACTAATTCTCGTCTATTGAATTCAACTGCTGCTTTGCCTTCATTTTTAAAAATAACTTTTAGTTCGTCCAGTATAAATTGTTCCTCCTTCGTTAACAATGCTTTCACTCCTTTTTTTGGTCTCATGACAGGATAATAGCTATAAACTGTAAAATGGTTCTTGTATAACTGACTAACCAATTACGAGATCCTCCCATGATGAGGTATTATTTAAGGATTTAGACATTATCTTAAGGCATTTCAAGTGAATACATAACATATTTTTTATGTGCTGCTTGTTTTCGCACAGATTATTGATTTTATACTAGGCTTTTTTTCGTTCGCAGCATCTTTTTACTTAATAATTTTTGAAGTTATTTTCCATGATTAATAAAATTGTAATCAAGATTTCACATTGTACCTATTGATTAAATATATTGATTTCCAAATATTTTAGAACACCCACGATTAAAAATCTATAAGCTAATTAGGTAGTCCTTGAGTGTAAGTTTACTAGAAACAAAAATATGTAGCTATTTCGTACCTATGCTATAGTTGAAACCCGTTGTACTTTCTTTTCTCTTATCTAGATTTATATGACGATATTTGAAGAATCGAAGAGATTGCATGTATTCGATAACTGTTTTTTAACTATAATGACTCATACCAATCTTTTAATTGAGGATGATTTATTATACTTTCTGCGCTTAGTATTTGCGGCTTAAAACCACCTAATTCTACTATATCTATTCCTCCGTCACTGTTTCTCACCAAAAAGAAATCCTCAAATGGGGTGCCTACTACCTCAATTGCTGTTTTACTATGTGAATCAACATAAAACATTTCAATCGTCTTCCTATCGCTTATACCGATTCGTTTTGTTTTACTATTCGCTTGTACACTTTCTAGTGAGCCAGATATTTCAAGTTTTTTGAGTGTCGAACCGCCCATATTTTCATAGATCTTGAATACCACATTCATTACTTCAGCAAGACCAAATAACAAAAAACTATTTATAACACAGGCAATTAAAAAAGCCCCTCCAAAAGATAATAGTTGTGTATCATTTGCCAACCAAGCCCCTATAATTATCCCTACACAAATAGTAAATACGCCTAAAAATCGTAAAACACCTGTCACTTTATTTCTCATTATTATCCTCCAATACAACTATTTAACAATCATTTTATCAATATTTCGAGTTTTTCGATATATATTGTTTATTACGCTCAATGAAACCAACACTTTGTAAAAACAGTGTTTATTCTTTGGCAATTGAGACTGATATTTGAAAAAATGATGCCTACACTCTATTTGTATATATTTTAGAAACAATGAAAGGTGTTTCCTACCCATCTTGGGACATCGAGTGTTATACAGCTTATTCATAATGATTCTAGAATGATAACTTTATAACCATCATATAGTGAAGATGAATTAAAGCATACGAGAGTACCTTTTACCCTAATCACAATACATGGAGGTTATGTTAAGTGAATCAAGCGACAACAAGTTCAGACCGCAAAAATGTCCAAGAAGAAAAGCCAAACTTTCTTATTTTAATGGTCGACCAGGAAAGATTTCCATCAATTTATGAAAACGAAGAACTAAAGTTATGGCGGAAAGAAAATATTATTGCACAAGAGCTTTTACGTAAAAATGGATTTGAATTTAACAATCATTATGCTGGGAGTACAGCTTGCTCACCAAGTCGTGCGACATTGTATACTGGGCAATACCCTTCCCTACATGGGGTAACACAAACGAGCGGTGTAGCTAAAACCGCGTTTGACCCAGATTTATTCTGGTTAGACCCAAATAGCGTTCCAACGATGGGTGACTATTTTAGAGCTGCTGGGTACCGTACTTTTTGGAAAGGAAAGTGGCATGCTTCTGATGAAGATATTCTCATTCCTGGTACAAAAGATGCTTACCCAAGCTATACATTGACAGGAATACCTGATGAAGAGAAGGTTCGAAAGTATTTGAGCGCTGATCAATTGGATAAGTTTGGGTTCTCTGGCTGGGTGGGTCCTGAGCCTCATGGTTCAGCTCCTCGAAATTCAGGATGTTCAGCAGCCATAGGTGTCAGTGGGCGAGATGTTGTCTATTCTGCAGAAGTTGTTGCATTGATTCGGTCTCTCGAATTACAAGAAGAAAATGATGCACCATGGTTGATTATGAGCTCATTTGTAAATCCACATGATATCGCATTATTCGGAATCGTTACAGAATTAAGTGCACTGTATAATTTTAAAGTAGACCCTTCTGTTCCGTTCATTCCTCCTGCTCCAACGGCAAAGGAATCACTATCTACAAAACCCATCGCACAAGATAGCTACCGAGTTACTTATCAGAAAGCTTTGCAGCCTCTAAGAGACACACTTTTTTATCGCCAGTTGTATTACTCTTTACAAAAAGAAGCCGATCAGGAAATGTTGAAAGTATTTCAAGCACTTCAGAAATCTAATTTTTATGAAAATACAATTGTCATTTTCTTATCTGACCATGGAGAATTATTAGGTGCACACGGTGGATTATTTCAAAAGTGGTATAACACATACGAAGAGTCGATTCATGTCCCTATGATCATCCACAGTCCTAGGCTGTTCTCTGGTCGACAAAGTACAGACAGTATAACGAGTCACGTTGATGTTCTGCCAACTATGCTAGGCTTAGCAGGTATTAACCCAATGGAAATACAAGAAAAGCTGAGGCCAGCTCATACTGAAGTACACCCTCTAGTTGGTCGTGACCTTACCCCTTTGCTAAAAGGAAGAAAAGATTTTTACCGTGATGATGAACCGATTTATTTTATGAGTGATGATGATGTGACAAGGGGATTGAATCAGGTCACATTATCAGGTGAGCCGTATGAATCAGTCGTCCAGCCAAATCATATTGAAGCGATTATTACGATGTTACCTACTGGTATGGATAAAAAAAGAGAGAGGTGGAAGCTTAGTCGTTATTATGATAATCCACAATTTTGGAGTGATCCTGGGTGTGAGGACAACACAACTGTCCAGAGCTCTGCGATTAATACGACATCAAATGAGCAATGCTACCTTTGCTTAACGAAAACAAAAAATAATCCAGTTCCAGATCAATATGAACTATACAACCTTACTAATGATCCGTTAGAAGAAAAAAACCTAGCTAACCCTGCCTTCGAAACCCCAGAATCAATAATAGTCCAGAACCTTCTTATTTCAGCTCTTGAAGAGCAATGTAGCCAAAAGAGACTATCACCATCAAGTGGAGTTGTACCTGGAATGCCGTCTTGTAATTGCAAAGGCTCTTCATAGTTTGGTAATGTGTTCAAAATAGATTGTATACATCAACTACTTTGCGAAGTACATTTGCATTGTAGTTTCTTTTTTAGTTTGTAATCTATACTACGTTCTCAGTATCATATTAGAAAAAATATGATTATATAGTAAGAAAGCTGTTGTATTAGCTTTTGTTTAGGGTTGTATTTCTTGCTCAGAAATACAAGCACTTGTTCTTCCTTCATGCAAATGACATTTGCATAAAATCAAGCAACACTTTTTAAGAACAGAATGCTAAAGAACTATGTAGCTACGATTGAATTGTAGTTCTGAATATCCAACAGCTATTAGACATATTAATAAATTTGTTGAATGACCATCTAATAGGTTAAATGTTATTCTTTAAATTAAAATCATGTTTCCTGACCTTTCATTATTTATAGACATATCTAATCATGTATTGCTAAAAAATTTTCTTGTGTAATATTCCCCCTTCCCTACTCATGGAAACTTACAGGTTTTTTCTGATACTCGCTATTGTTACCCTAATCGAAGCTCTACTTTTTCAGCTTTCATGATGCCATTATCATATTCGTATGTAATGACGATGTTACCATAATAATGGTTCGGTTTTTCTTCTACCAATAATATAGCCTTAAGTGTATTGTCTTCTATCGTAAATTTCACAAAATGTTCCATTGATAGTTGAGGTAACTCTTCTTTAGAATCTAGCTTATTATTTGGAATGAATGTACTTTTACCATCTACTACTAAAACTACTCCTCTCTTCGTTCTCTTCATATTAACTTTTTGAGCGGCGATGATTCGTGGATTCTCAATATAAATTTCTTTCACTACATCTGTTTTGTCTACTAATGTTCTTTCTAATACATGTGCTTCATTTATATATACACCTTTGTCTCGGTCTGTCGTGAGGACGACAATAATTTCCTCTTGACCAGTATTTGTTACATCAATAGAGTACAATTTTGGCTGAAAGTCATGATCTGTGACATTCATCCAATGTACAAACTCTTTGTTTCGTTTTCCTACTGTAAGCTGAAAATATTTAAACCACTTGTCTTCTTTAATCGCTAGCAATGTAACATTAGCATCAGGTAAATTAGCTACTTTTATTCTATCTTGAACATGACTCTTGCTTGAAAATTTGATTACTTTTCCACTCGACTCATTATAAGCAAATACAGGGGCTGCGATTTGACATAACATAAGTACAAATACTAACAAGCCACATAAAATACGAACCCACTTCATTTATACCCACCTCACAATTACAATTATTTCTGTTGCTTATCCTACAAAGAACTAAATCATATACACCTAAACCCAATGACACTATTTTTTCCATACCTTTACATTTACACCTTAATTTCATTTAAATGTTCTAATCTACAAAGTTTACAAAAAGCTCCCCTCTTGTTCCAAACAATCATCTCCACAACTAATGATGGTAAACATTCTTTACTGATTGCTGTTTTCTTATAGAATGTTGTGTTTACTAAAAAATAAACACGAACTAATTTTCGTTGCATCTTTCTTCTATAAAACGATGACTGTTGAATAAAGGGACATTTTCTCCTTGGAACTGTAGCAACAACGTTTACGAAAAGAGCCCTAATGATTGACTGATAATATTACTAAATGTATTAGAAGTTGTTCGTATGAAAATGCATGTAAGTACATTTTCTTTCATTTCTTACTCATACGAATCTATTCTCAGTATTAAAATGTTTTTTTATAGTATTGTTTTCCTGTCTCGTCAATATGTACAAGCATTCACGAATATATAGTAAGAAGGTTGTTTTAAAAAGCTGATCAACCCTTCTCCCAGGCTAACCACTTTATAAGGAGTGATTCTTTTGTTTTCAAACGAAGAAATTCGTGAAGAAATTACAACTATGGTGCATGACCTCCATGAAACACAATATACAGATGGGACTTGGCGATTTTGCTTTGAAGGTCCTCCATTAACGGATTGTTATACTATTATTTTGTTACATTGCCTTGGTATAGGTGATGAATCATTAATATCAAAACTTGCAGATCGATTATTGAGTATACAAAGTGAAAATGGTACTTGGAAGCTGTATGAAGATGAGCAAGATGGAAATTTATCTGCTACCATTCAATGTTACTTCGCCTTATTATGCTCTAAAGCTGCGAAAAAAAGTGATACAAATATGAAGAAAGCAGAACGATACATTAAATCACAAGGTGGGTTGACTAAGGCTCATTTTACAACTAAGTTTATTCTCTCTGTATGTGGCCAATATCCTTGGCCTACAGCATTTTACATTCCTATGTCCATATTAATGCTTCCAAAATTTTCGCCACTTAGCATTTATTCAATTAGTAATTATGCCCGTATTCATTTTATTCCTATGGCTATTTGTGGAAACAAACGCCTTTCACTTCGTTCTAATAGTACACCAGATGTAAGTCATCTATTCACCACACCTCCTTCTTTATTCACACAAAGCTGGATTAGAGAAAGTAGACTTTCACATGAGTTCTTAACGCAGCTTAAAAAACTTGCTAGCTATCCGCTACATATCCATGAACAAGGATTAAAAAAAGCTGAGAAGTTTTTACTAGACAGAATTGAAAGTAATGGGACTTTGTATAGTTACGCTACCTCAACTGTCGTCATGGTTTTTGCACTTTTAGCATTGGGATACACGAAAGATTCGCCGATTATCCAAAAAGCAATTAAAGGATTGAAATCTCTCAGTTGCCCAGCTAACGACCAAGTTCATATTCAAAACTCACCCTCAACTGTATGGGATACAGCCTTATTAAGTTATGCCCTCCAAAAAGCAGGAGTAAGTGCAGATGTTTCAATGATACATCGTGCTAATGAATACCTACTATCCCGTCAACACAAAAAATATGGAGACTGGACAGTACACAACCCCAATACAGAACCAGGAGGCTGGGGTTTCTCAGATATAAACACGATTATTCCAGATATTGATGATACAACTGCAGCACTAAGAGCCATCACATCAACGGCTCAAACACAACATCCTTTTCAAGTCGCTTTATCGAAAGGGCAGAAGTGGCTTCTGTCTATGCAAAATAATGACGGTGGCTGGCCATCATTTGAAAAAAACGTTGACCAAAAATGGTTAGCTACGTTACCGATCGAAAACGCTAATTTTACATTGCGTGACTCATCAACAGCGGATTTAACAGGACGTACACTTGAATATCTTGGAAACTTCGCTGGCTATGACGAAGAACATCCACAAGTAAAACAAGCTGTGAATTGGTTAATTAACAATCAAGAAGAGAATGGCTCTTGGTATGGGAAATGGGGTATTTGTTACATTTATGGCACATGGGCTGCTGTTACAGGTTTGAGGGCAGTTGGTATCCAAGCAAATCACCCTTGTATACGTAAGGCAATTCGTTGGCTTAAAAATATTCAAAATAATGATGGTGGATGGGGAGAGTCTTGTCGCAGTGCTGAAGTCGAACGATTCGTACCTTTGCAATTTAGTACACCTTCTCAAACTGCATGGGCTTTAGATGCATTGCTCACTTCTAATTCAAAAATGGAAAGATCGATTCAAACTGGAATACAATTTTTAACTACAAATAACTATTCTTCTACCCAACATACTTATCTTACAGGCACCGGCTTACCCGGTCAATTTTACACCCAATACCATAGCTACAATACAATTTTCCCACTAATAGCACTGTCAAATTATATATTGACAGAAAATTGACAATAATAAAGTAACAAAGAACATATTTTCTGTTTTTTTCTCCTATATGAAAAGAAGCTTTTTGAGATCTTATCTAAAAACAGTTTATTAATCTATAAGGGGTTGTTACATCTTGTATCGATTATTTTTAAGATGTTTAGAGCTAAAGCAACCGATAGAAGTCATATACATGTCTAAATCTGGTCAAATAACACAAAGGATTTTACGGGTTGAACAAGTAACACCGAGCTATGTCAAAGCATATTGTCTGTTACGTCATGAACAACGAACTTTTAATTTAGCAAATATTTTATCGGCAATCCCAGTTTCACAATGAAAATAAGGCTCGTTTCGTAAACTTTGTATTTTGTCATTATTTAGATGAACATCATTATCTAAAACTTCTATCTTTTAAATTAGGGGCTGCTTTCACATCAATTGTTGCTTTTTTTATAGGCTGTTTTCGTATAAATTGTTGTTTTTTCTCTATTAAAATAATCATGTATACAACTAAGGTTCGGGGCATTGCATCTTTCCTTCTATAAAATTATGATTCTTGAGAAAAACGAGGTTTTTATCTGTTATTTTAGGAACGACAACAACAAAATTTACGAGAAACCCAAAATAGAATAGATGTATAAGTGGCTATTGTGCAACGCGACTAAACAATGTGAAAACACCGTAAAAATCCACAATTAATACAAAAGAACTATTCCAATCACCTTGTTTTTTTGTTAATCTAAAAAGAAACACTTTTTTATTAAACTACAATAGAATGGAGGAGAGCACCTATGAGAGAAGTGACCTTAACAGACCTTTTTTTACATCCGATTGCTCAAAAATATCTTAATCGTTCTGGAGTTGCTCATGCAATTTCCACCTCCTACCATGCCTTTCATTTAGCAATACAGTATAAAGTTGATGTAGATTTAGCTACAAAAGCAGCACTCTTACACGATATCGGCCATTATGAGTGGTATCAAGACGGCAAATGGGACTTTGAGCAATATCGCCAAAATGATATACATGCGATAAAAGGAGCTGAACGTGCACATAAACTATTAATCCGATTAGGAGAAAAACCTACGAATGCCAAGCAAATTGCATTAGCAGTGTTGCTACACACAGATTCTTACCTTCCTGAAGGCAAGCTAAATACAGATGGCTTACAACAGGTTGTAAAATTAGCTGATGAGGCTGACGAAGAACCAAATGGTAAACATCACTATCGAACAATCGAGAAAAAGCTGGCGCTAGTAAAAATCAAAAACTTAGATTCACTCATTGATCGTTATTTACAAAATACCACTAATTTAAAAGAAGCCAATTAATGACAGCAACTACTTCAATTACCCACCGTCATATACATGTCGATTAAGCGGGCATACCGATGGTGTTCCCTTCCGCTTCCCTTTTTACTTCCCTTAACTTTATTCTGTCATTTATGATCTATCACATCCTCCTATCATTTTAACAGCATTATACCGTTGTTTATGGTACAATTTGATGATATTAACGTACTATGACAGCTGTAGGAGGTTTATCACATGAACGGTATAAAAGGCAAAATTAAAGAAGTGACTTTAACGAGTGAAGCCCTTAATGAAGAAGTACAAATTCTCATATATGAACCTGCGAATTTTTCACCACTGTATAAGTATCACGTATTAATCGCACAGGATGGCCAAGATTACTTAAATCTAGGTAAAATTGCCAGAGTGACAGATCATCTACTCTCTATAAAACAAATAGATAACACGATTATAGTAGCTATACCTTATAAAGATGTGATCGACCGAAAAGAAAAGTATCATCCAAATGGACAAAAACATCAGCAATATATACGCTTTCTAGCAGATGAGTTAACACCATATATTGATAAAGAATATCCAACATTCAATATGGGTATGGGGCGTATACTATTAGGTGATTCATTAGGTGGAACTGTATCTTTGTTAGCTGCACTAACATATCCACATACATTTGGAAAAATCATCATGCAGTCCCCATATGTGAACAGCCATGTAATTGATAAGGTAAAAGATTTCAAACATCCTCATCAATTGGAGCTTTATCACGTAATTGGAAAACAAGAAACAGAAGTAAAGACAACCGATGGAAAAATAAAGGATTTTGTATATCCGAACAGAGAGTTACATGACGTGATGAAGAAGAAATCCTATCCGATCTTTTATGATGAATTTGATGGGGACCATACGTGGACTTATTGGCAACCTGATCTTAGTCGCGCACTTAAAATGATGCTGTCTATGTGACAAGATAATTCTTTAAATAGCTAATATATATAATTTTCACTTATTTTGCTATAATAGAAATTATTATATTCAAACATTTTAATAGCATGTAGTCAAAGAGGTAAATGCATTTTTTCTAATTGATTGTTTCGGAGCCTGCCGATGTACAAACATATGTGTAAAAGATGAGTATAATTAAAGAAATCCATTTTAAGAAAAGGAGCTGAAATCATGAAATACGGAATTGTATTATTCCCTTCAAAACAACTTCAAGATAAAGCGAACTCATACCGAAAGAGATATGACCCTAATTATTCACTTATTCCGCCACATATTACGCTTAAAGCGTCATTTGAATCAGATGATAACGATATGAAAGAGATGGTTGAACAATTAAAGGATATAACTGAAAAAGTTCAGCCGTTTAATCTACACGTGTATAAATTTAGCTCGTTTTCACCTGTCAATAATGTCATTTATTTAAAAGTTAACCCTACACCTGAATTATTAAATCTAAATGAAATGCTTCATTCTGGCTTATTTTCAGACGAACCTGAATATGCATTTGTACCTCATATTACGATAGGACAAAAACTATCGAATGATGAACATTCTGATGTTTTTGGTAGATTAAAAATGACAAATGTAAATTTCGAAGAAAAAATTGACCGTTTCCATTTATTATATCAATTAGACAATGGACAATGGACTGTTTATGAAACATTTCAGTTTGGAAAGGATTGTTAACTGATTGAAAGTAAAAATAGCTACTACTAACGAAGAATATAACGATGCATTATTGGTCCGCAGACAGGTCTTTATCGAAGAACAACAAGTTTCTGAAGAAGAAGAAATAGACAACTTAGAAAATGAAGCAACACATTTTGTTTTGTATGATCAAAATCAACCAATTGGTGCGGGTCGCTTTCGCGAATTAGAAAACACTGGTAAAGTAGAGCGTATTTGTGTTCTTTCAACTAGCCGTAAAAAAGGTAGTGGAAAAATGATTATGGACAAAATTGAACAATTTGCCATTGATCAAGGAATTGATAAATTAAAGTTAAATTCTCAAACCCATGCAGAACAATTTTATAAAAAACTTGGGTATGAAACAGTCTCTGAAGTTTTTATGGATGCAGGAATTCCTCACGTAACGATGGTCAAACAATTAACATAATGTCTATAAAATACAATGTACATTACGCTAATAACGAGAAATGGTTATTAGCGCTTTTTTATTGATATTCCTTACAAAAAGCGATGTTTTCAGGTTAGATTTTAACTATGTTACCGATGTTTAATAACCAACCAAATTATATAAAATTCCTTCGGATGCGACTTTCGTTAAAGCTTCAACAATAGAAAAACTTTCCCTTTTTACTATTTTTCATCATAATGATTTTCACCTATTATTTTATAGTTATGGTAATAAATTCCATCTATTTTCAGTATTTAAAACCATTGAAAAAACTCTTTGATCCATTACAGAAATACGGCAATTGTTGAATAACATTTTATAACAAATGGTGTATTTCACAGCGATAATTTCATAACAAACTGTTCCCCAATTGGACCGCTTTTTCGCGTGCCAGTGTCTTCAAACCCTACTGTTGCATACAGCTGTTGTGCAGGAACATTTTTATGATTCACAGCTAAAACAATTTCATTACAATTAGGAAATTCAGCTTTAACAAAATCGCTTAAGACGATCATACCATGTTTGGCATAACCTTTTCCTTGATGTGCATGGTCAACAGATAATGCGGTTAACAACATAGCTTTCGGATTAACTGAATACTCCCTTACTCGTTCAGTTGAATGCAATAAAAAGAAACCTACAGGTACATTATTATTAACAATGATAATTCGATGTTGTCCTTCTGTCACCTCCAAAACCTTACTTGGTAATGCAGTAAATTTCACTTGTTCTTCAGGGAGTTTAAAAGAAGATAGGGTTTCCAAATATTCATCAGAAAAATGTTTTAACTCAATGCAATTAATTTTATCCATAGTCTTTTTTGCTCCTTATTTTCTTTATATTTTATCATAAGCACAATAACAAGAACATATATTCGTTTCAATATTATAATATTACTACAAGTTCTTGTTCAGCAATTCTAGACGATGATGATATGATTAGACTACTCTTTCCTACCCAACTTCGATATGACGACGACAATCATCTCAAATTCATTTTTCGGACTAATTATTGTAAATTAACGAAAATTTAATAAAGACTATTTTCTGGTTGATTTTCGTACATAAATATAAACACCTAAACATATTGAACCAGATAAAGTCTTTATCTCCCTGTTTATATGGTGTTTTACAAGTCAAATTCTGTGTTTTTCGGGTCAAATCCAGCATTTTATGGGTCTAATACTGTCATTTTCGGGTCAAATACCGTGATTTCCTGGTCAAATCCGGCATTTTATCGGTCTAATACTGTCATTTTCGGGTCAAATTCTGTGTTTTTCGGGTCAAATCCAGCATTTTATGGGTCTAATACTGTCATTTTCGGGTCAAATCCAGCATTTTATGGGTCTAATACCGTGATTTCCTGGTCAAATCCGGCATTTTATAGGTCTAATACTGTCATTTTCGGGTCAAATACTGTGATTTCCTGGTCAAATCCGGCATTTTATCGGTCAATTCTGTAATTTTCAATCTAATACTGTAATTTTCAATCTAACACGCTTGAAATTCTATGTTTAGAGTCTAATGTCTTTATCTCCCTGTTCCTTTTCATAAAATTAATAAAAAGTGCCTTACTATTCGTCTACTCCAAAATAAAGCCTTTGAAAAGATCATAAAAAATCCCTGTCTGTACATCATAATAATGAACTTATAGGAATAGCAGAGCGACGTTCTTAATAATCATTCGTACATACCCTTGTCATTTTGAAACGCTGTTTCTGACTTAAGAAGTTACAATTAAATATTTTTTTTATAAAGTATTTTTGCATTGATTGTAATTTTTCGTACTTAAACATTAACATAAAAATGATGTCAAACAGCTAACAAATCATTTTTTGCCGCTATAATATTGTCACGTTAGTAACAAAATTTATTAAAAAACATATCCACTAATAGCAATTGCATAATACCTAGTTAACTATAAGCAGCATATTTTTTGATTCATATATAAAGGTGTGCATAACATGGATTATTATCATATTACAATCGAGATTTTTTTTGGCTTTATTGCGTTATTTTTGGTCACAAAAATGTTAGGGAAATCACAAATCACTCAAATTACAACTTTTGATTTCATATCTGCACTTGTCCTCGGCGAATTAGTTGGAAACGCACTATTTGATGAGAATACAGGGTTAGGGCAAATTATTTATTCGGTTGCAATTTGGGGGTTATTAATTTACACGATGGAAATGATCACTCAAAAATGGAAGAGAACAAGAGCTTTTCTTGAAGGTAAGCCATCAATCGTTATTAACAAAGGACAAATTAATTACAATGAATTAAAGAAAAATAAACTTGATATTAATCAATTACAGCACCTTCTACGAACAAAGGATGCATTCTCTATTCGGGAAGTTGAATACGCATTACTAGAAACAGATGGAACTGTTAACGTGCTTAAAAAATCCAAATATGCAGCTCCCACACGTGGTGATATGAATTTATCTAAAGAAAATGTTGTACTTTCAAACACACTAATTAGTGACGGGGAAGTGCTATGGGAAAATTTAGAGGAGGTTGGCTTCGATACAAAGTGGCTTCAAGGGCAAATTCAAGTTCACGGTGCAACAAAGTATTCAGAAATACTATACGCAGAATGGAAAGAAGGAGAGGGATTACACGTTCAGAAGTATTAATGCCTCTCCTTTCTATTAGGCAACTTAAAACAAGTACTTTCTGTTCAATTTTGACTGTCTATACTCAACTGACTACCTGCTTCATTTATTCCATTTTTCCACTTCAAAACAGCTACAAACATCAACATCAAACTCACTACTCCACTCCAACCTAATATACCTAAGCCATGATCAAATGATTTCTTTCCAGAACACGAAAATTAATTGGAGAGACTTTCTTAAGTTTGATCCAGCTAAAAGCAACAAATTCAAAGACAATTTAACGGAGCTTGGTATGGAAAAAAATGACCTACTCCTTCCTGAAGAACTGCTTCTTCACTTTGCTAGTTCAGCTTTTATAGGTGTTCTCACTTGGTGGCTAAAAGAAGAACCTTATCCCTCACCTGAACATATGTCTAAACAAATCCTACGAATTATTCTAAAAGGGCCCGCAAGTGCTGAGGGGTTAAAAATAGATGTTCAAACCGACAACTAGTTAGACATATTTGCGGACGATATTTATCACTTACTAAGTATTTTGTTATTGTATTACACTGCATAGTTCTGCTTAATGCCTTTGTTAAAGCAGTTTTCTCCGTGACTAGCTTTTTCCTCTAATAGATAAGCACGTATAACCATAGGCTTCGTGGCACCTTATCTACTTTTACATTTATTGAGGTTTTATAAAAGCTCTTCACCCCGTCCATTTTTTATAACAAAAGCAACAAAGTTTGTAAAAGGAGCCATTTCAAATATTCACACAATTTCCCATCATCGTCACATATTTTTCTCATCTTTATAATGTATCTTATTTGATATGAACGGTATTTAAGACACACCTCTCTCTTAGAGTCCGATAGTTATTGGACTTTTTTTGTAGTCAATAGATCGTTTTCTTACATGTTCCTGTCTTTCAAAGGTTGATTTCGCACTACTAGCCTCGTACAAAGATACCCCCCTACAAATCTAGTCGTGGCGTCTATTCTCATATATTACAAGGTCCATTTAATATATTTCAAAAAGAGACAAGCAGAAAAAGTAACGCAAATAAAAGCAACAATACTTATCACATCATAAAAAAGTATTAGCTGTATTATTAAATAACAGCTAATACTTTGCTTTCTACTGTTTACAAACAGAATGTTAATTTCAGCAAACAACAAGTGGCGGAGCACATACAGCACTTTGGATGCATTAAGCTAGTCCAAACATTCTCTAGCTTTTCCAGTTAAATGATAGCGCAAAATCTTTTATTGATAACTCTACTAAGTCGTCTTTTACTAGCTTAGTTGCGTACGCTGTTATCGCTGTACGATACAGCATCCACGATGATACGAATGGCAAAGAAACCTCCCAGGCCTCACATGCATCTCTAACTAATTCTTCATGACTAACACCGGCTTCTTTCAACTTAAAGTAGTCACTCATCCAATCTAATATTTGATGGTGGTATACGATATTGCCTCTAATAGTCCGTTGAAAAGAAGTTTCAAATTCGCCGTGTCCAGGTACTGCCCCGTAACAATCAATTCCCAAACACTTCTCTAATGTATTTATTGTATGTTGGCAATCTACAATATAAGGGATTTTATGTTTTTGAAGCTGCTCTATACTAAAATAAGCATCACCGCAATATAAAATTTCATTGATTTTTATACCCATTTGATTTTCACTATGCCCTGGAAATGAGATACATTCAAACGTAAAAGCATCTATTTCATGGTTACCTTCATTTAGTACTTGGTCAATTCTGATAGCTTCACCTTCCAAGAACTTATTTCTCATTTCTGGTAAAGGATGGTTTCCTTGAAATAAATATATTGGCTCCAAAATAGGATACCGTAAAACTGCCTCCTCAAGTGGCGGAGCCATCGTAAATACGTCTTTTGTTTTTTGTAAATGCGCAGCACCTCCAAAGTGGTCCGCATGTGCATGAGTAATAAATAGGTGAGTAAGAGGTAACTGTTCTTTATCAAGCTCTTTAATTACTTTTTTTATTGAACTCTTATCGAGACCTGCGTCAATCAACAACCCTTGGTCACCCGCTTTCACATAACCAATATTGACCGCAGCATGAAAATAATAAGAATCGTGTTGAATGTTGCATAACTTCATTTAGTAGTACGCCCCCATTATTCAGACTAGTTCATTTATATATTTCCCTTTACCAGTAATTTCGTAATATAGTTTTTCTTCATTTTCTTTCACTTCGTATTTTCTTTTTTGAAGTATCGAAATTGGAAATGATTGTTCCTGTAGCCGTGCATCTATTGAAGACTTATAAACTGGATTAAATTTCATCATATCTTGCTTGAACGGAATGGTGCGAAGTGCGTATAAACTGTATTGCTCATGATTAATAGGTGCAATTAAAGTCATAGCTATCACCTTCCTTTATATATAAACATTCGATAAGATGCAAGTTTTTTCCTTTAATAACTCATAATATTCCAAAACTTCTTACTTAAACACAAATCATTTGATTGCTCTTTTTCGCACCACATATACTTAAAATGTTCATGCATACTTTCTTCTGTAAAACGTGCAAACGTATAAAACTACTTCTTATGATTGTTTTCAAATCAACAATGTTTACTTCAAACAGAGACACTCAATTAAAGCATCCCACACCTGTTTACTACGAATGGGAAATCTCTACAAAGTTTTAGGGCCAAAATACGTAGCTTTACATATGAAAATTATAGAAATAGTTTGCAAGTAACCCAGAAGTATCACCAAATTCTACAATTCAACTTTTCCTCCATTCATCATTTTGTTATGATAGAAAGGTTAAAAATATACAAGTCATTAGGAGGGTCCTTCATGGACTGTGCAATACATCATGATCGCCTTATTGAACTAGATTCTCAGCATAGAGAAAATCTCCAGCGCCTCTATGAAAATAGTCTTCGAGGAGAAATTACGTGTAAAGATTGTGGTGCAGAAGTTCGATTATATCTAGGCATGTCAAAGCAACCACATTTTTATCACAAAACGACATCCTGTCAAAACGTCAAGGTGGTACCAGTTCATCAACCAAAAGAAAACGAGGCTGATAGCACTATTAATTTTGTTGAACAAAATGGATTTCGCATACCAAAATCACGTACTATTTCATCAACGGTCTTGGAAAAGCAAATGATATGGCAGCCTGCAAAAACCGTAAAAACAATCCAAACATTTAAAAATGATACAACAAAAGAGTACGTTAAATACGCAACCAACATTCAGCTAGATTCATTACAATGGGATGCGGTAAAGCATACAGAAGGTCCACTTCTTATTCTTGCTGGTGCTGGGAGTGGAAAGACTCGTGTCTTAACTACAAGAACACTCTATATGATTAAAGATAAAAAAGTAGATCCAGCTAGCATGATACTCGTTACATTTACAACTAAAGCGGCAAAAGAAATGAAACAACGCCTACTTTCTTACGGGATATCATCAGCAACGATCAGTCGAATGGTAATAGGAACTTTCCATAGTATTTTTTACAAAATACTTCTACACCACACCCCTGAGCAATGGCAAAGCGACAAACTCATCAAATGGGAATGGCAAAGAGAACAGCTTGTTAAACAAGCGGGGATGGAAATCAATTTAGATGAAAAGCAGTTTGCTTACGACGAAGCCCTTCAAAAAATTAGTTATTGGAAAAACACATTGTTGGAACCGATGGATATAAAACCTACAGACGAATGGGAAGAAAAGCTAGGATTTTTATATTTGCGCTACGAACAATTGAAAAAGGAAAAATCTTTATTCGACTTTGACGATATGCTTGTTGGTTGCTTACAGCTTTTCCAACATAATGAACAACTGTTAAAAAAGTATCAGCAACGCTTCCACTATTTTTTAATCGATGAATTTCAAGATATTAATAAAGTCCAATACAAGATCATTCAATTGCTCTCAAATCATACGAAAAACCTTTGTGTAGTTGGGGATGATGATCAATCTATTTATGCCTTTCGAGGAAGTGACCCATCGTTTATTTTACATTTCTCTACAGATTACCCTAATTGCAAAACAGTTATATTAGCAGAAAACTATCGTTCTACACATCATATTGTCCAAAGTGCAAATACGGTAATATCAGAGAATAGTATTCGTCATCAAAAAAATATGATATCACAAAATAATAATCAACATGTACCAACTGTTTTTTATCCTTATGATGAAGAAGAGGAAGCGACAATGATTGTCACTGATTTAAAAGAAAAAATTGCAAATGGGGCAGGGCCAAATGATTTTGCCATCTTTTATCGAACCCACTCCGCTTCTAGAGCCATATTTGAGAGGTTGACACAGTCTAGCTTACCTTTCACTATTGAACAGGATAGTGAATCTTTTTATCAAAGGAGAACTGTTAAAAGCTTAGTTGCACATTTACGCTTAAGCTTAGACCCAAATAATAGCAATGCTATTCGGGATATCTTAACTGCACAGTTTTTAAAGCAATCAATCTATCAAGATTTGAAAGCAATTACTATATTAGAAGATTGTTCATTTGTAGATGGACTAGCATATCTTCAAAATGTCCAACCTTTTCAAAAAAGAAAGTTACAAAAAATAGTTCCTTTGTTTAAAACTTTAGCTAACCTACCACCTATCCAAGCTATAGAAAAAATCGAACAAGAGATGAGCTTTGCTGAATTTCTTAAAAAAAGAGGGAATGAAGGCAATGCTATTGAAAGAGGGTCAGATGATGTACGTGACCTAAAGGTTGTTGCTAAGAAATTTACAAATCTTCCCCAACTCATTGAGCACATTGATCACATGATTGCAATGAATAAAGAAATGAAGGAACTTAGTAAGCAATATAACAACTCAATTACTTTATCAACTATCCATCGAGCGAAGGGGCTAGAGTATAAAAACGTATACGTGTTAGGGGCTGTGGACGGTAGCCTTCCACACGATTATGCATTAGAATCGTTTCGAAATGGCGATATTCGTATCCTTGAGGAAGAGCGACGCTTATTATATGTTGCAATGACACGTGCGCAAGACTCTTTATACTTGTCTATACCTCATATGCGACGTGGTAAAAAAGCTAAGCGTTCACGTTTCTTAGCTTCAATAATAAGATAAAAAGCTTTTTAAACTTTTTGTACATTTATAAAATGACTACCATTGAACAAGATTTTATGCCATTTTCATGGTTCTAAATAAAAAGAAGAAATGCTACGAAATCTAGTTTCATCTTGTTTATTTCTTAGTACGAAAAATACTTTTAAATGTGAATACAACCAGAGATTACAAATATTTGATTGAGCAACTACCGATACACAGCAGCTCATTTGGTCTTGAAAGCATTAGTTATCACTTGAGCACCTTTTGCCTTGTCCACTTAGGGGATAGTCGTTGGAGCTGTATAACTTGAGCGTCATCCAAGGGTTTATCGTTTTGAAAATAATCAAGAATCAATACAGAGCTAGGGATACAGTCATCCTAGCTCTTCGTTCTTTAAACATGCACTTGGTTACCTTCATATTCTAGGGCACATCAGTCCTCTTAATTTCATCAATATTTATATCCTTTACCTTATACATACACCTTTGTTATTATTCCTGAATTAGATATACACAGCTAGATGAAGGTATAATTATTTCTTACTGCTTAACATTAAGATATCTCAAACTATGTGAGCACTGCGTTAATAAAAGAACGGGAAACCGAAGCGTCTTATTCCAAAGAAAGGAAATCCAAAACGACCAAATCTACGGAATCTTCGTGGATAGCCTCCAAAACCACCAAAACCGTAGCCAAATCCTCCATTAGGGTCGTTAACAAATTGTTGTTGCTCATCTCTGTTCGCAACTTCCCCCATTGGAACTAACATCACTACTGAATCTCCTTGCGTACCTACAATAATTCCGTCATAATGGCGTCCATCTTTCATTTCTACACAGACAAAGTGGTGCTTATACTTTCTACAAAAGTCCTTCATTTCTTCGGGACTGTGAGCTGGCATTACTTTCTCGTGTGCTGGCATGACGTTTTCTTGCATTGGCATTACATTTTCTTGTGCTGGCATGATGTTCTCTTGCATTGGCATTACATTTTCTTGTGCCGGCATGACGTTCTCGTACATCGGCATTACATTTTCTTGTGCTGGCATGACGTTCTCGTACATCGGCATTACATTTTCTTGTGCTGGCATGACGTTCTCGTACATCGGCATCACATTTTCATGCGCTGGCATCACATTTTCATGCGCTGGCATCACATTCTCATACATTGGCATTACATTTTCATGCGCTGGCATCACATTCTCATACATTGGCATTACATTTTCATGCGCTGGCATCACATTCTCATACATTGGCATTACATTTTCATGCGCTGGCATCACATTCTCATACATTGGCATTACATTTTCATGCGCTGGCATCACATTCTCATACATTGGCATTACATTTTCATGCGCTGGCATGACGTTCTCATACATCGGCATTACATTTTCATGCGCTGGCATGACGTTACCGTTCCAAGGCATCATATTCCCATGCCAAGGCATGACATTTCCATGCATTGGATTGTGCATCTGGTTATGCATATGTGGATAATAATGATTCAACAGTTCATACCTCCCTTATATTTTTCTATGCTATTTTATTCAAATATTGGGGAGTTGACACAGGTTTTCACAATTTCATGTAGAGAAATAATACACAAGGAATAAATCGCACACTAAGCTGCACTTGTATATGTGAGGTTATACATGTAAACTCTAGCTCGATAATATAACTAAACAAAAACGGGTTTCTATTGATCAAAAAATATGTAAACATATATCGATACAAATATAATCTTTTCTTGTACGATACTCATAAACTATAACGCCACTACTACACGCCGTAATTTAGTATAAAAGCTATCAAATTTACAAAGAAAAATGCTCATACGTGCTCTATAACCAATGAAAATTATGTGTGTCAAAAAATTTCGTCGTCACTAAAATATAATTATTAATAAGCGCGCAAGTTTTCAACTATAAGTTAGGAAAGGACGTAGAACAACTATAAAGAAAACTTATTTAAGATTTAGTAAAAATCCGTTACCTCCCTTTGTCTCAACCTCTTTGAATGATGTTATAAAAGTATGCTAGGAATAAAACAAAAAAACTTCCAACTGGAAGGGAGTTTAATTATTGATGAGGATCATTACTCATTAAATAGTTACAACTTAAAATCAGGTGGAGCTTGTTGCCCACCTGAACGTAAAGTTAGTTTAGCTTGAAGGAAGTCACTTCTTGTTTAACATATTCGCTATCGTTCCAAAATCAATCTTTTTCCCATCATTAATAATAGAACTGACGATTTTATCCTCAAGCTCTTTTGGAACGTCACGTCTAGCTAACTCAGCTACTCTTTTCACAATTTGCCTAACTTGTTTTTCATCTTGGAAGTTTGCATGTTGTACTGAATTGGCTAATTCGAAAACATCCTTCATTTTAACTCCTGTTTTCTTCTCAATATTTTTAAATAAATTATTATCCATCCCTAAGCCTCCTAACGTGATATATCATATGACTTGATATGCTCAGGTGTGACCGTCACTATAAATGTTCTGTTCGTATCATCAAAATTTTTGTATACTAGAAAATATACTTTCAAAGGAAAGTGGGACTCACATGGATAAATTATTATTCTTATCTCAAATTAGTTTGTTAGAAGAATTATCAAATGAAGAGTTGCAAGTAATTGATGAATTAAGTTCGATGAAGCCAGTCAAAAAAGGAACAATTATCATAGATCCTAATCTTCCGATAAAAGCTTTGTTTTTTTTAAAAAAGGGACAAGTTCGCCTATATCGTATGAATGCACAAGGAAAAGAGTTTACGTTAGATATTTTAACTGATGGAAATATTTTCGGAGAAACATCTACCCTCTCTCTTATAGATGACCAAGTATATGCACAAGCAATGACTGACACATATTTATGTGTGATGGGGAAATCAGAATTTGAATCATTTATCGAGAAAAATCCGAAAATTGCCTTGAAGTTTATTTCAATACTTTCTGCTCGCTTAAAAGATATTTACGAAATGAGTGAAAAAATAGCACTCGGCGATGTAAAATATCGTGTCTTATATTTATTACTGAAACTTAGTGAAAAATCCGGAAAAAGAAAAAACGAGTGGCAAACAATTGAAATGAAACTTACACACCAGGATATTGCTACAATGGTCGGATCGACTCGTGAGACAACAAGTACAATCATAAGCCAGCTTAAGAAAGAAGGGTTTCTTAAGAAAGGAATTCGTTCATTAGCAATCCATGTCGACAATGTAAACAAACACATTAATAGTCAGTACCTATAAAGAGGGCTAATATTATTTTTTTGTTGCTACAGCGATTCAATTAGAAAACAAAATAGTTGTATTCGTGGATTTAAAGCTTTTAGTGCATTTTTGTCTTACATTTGTGTTGCTGATGATAGGATTTGTATAATCTTTAGAAAAGAAAAGGCTGCCCGGAAACCTAGTTGTATACGTGATTATTTTTTTAAAATGAAAACAACATTCCATACGAAAACAGCAATTTGTTTTCTAGCAAGAGGAAGAGCAAAATAAATGTTAAAATAATAATAGACGGATGAGATTTTTTATCTCATCCGTTTTGATGCTTTTTATAAAGGTACGTCTTACATATAACCTAAAAGAGGTAGCTTCTAATGGACTTACTTAGTTTTCCAACCTTTAAACTAATACATAAATACGGTCGCACCTACGATTATTAATAGGATAAACAATATTACAAGTAATACAAATGACGACCCACCGTATGGTCCACCATATCCATAACCAGGATATCCATAACAACCAGATCCGCAATACATACCCTTTTAACACCTCCCTGTATATCATCACTATTACTGTATGATGACTAGTCAAATAACGATATGGATAAACGCGGAGATGTCTAGGAATTTTATCAATTGATGTAAAGGATGTAAAAAGAGGCTTTAATATTTGCTGTTTACACTTTTAAGATGCTTTTGATACTGAGACATTAAAATTTATGAATTCAGTTAGCTGTTCTCATGTAGTGAAAATTCATACTAAATATACGAGAAAAAGATATAGCTTGTTTAAAACTTCCTATCTATTTCATTTTGCTTTTGCTCAAAGTACCTTTCTCCCTTTTCCATCATATTCTCAAATTTTCTCCAAAAAGAATCACTTGTATTGTCAAGTTTACCTAAATCTGAATCAAGCTCCCTTGCCCACTGATCAACTTTAGGAGGTGGTTTTTCGTTTGTTTCAGCTTCTCCTGTTATATCTGATAGAAATTTTGCTAACTCCTTCCAAAAATCTGGCACATTCATCACTCATTTCCTGTAAAGTTACCATAATATATTCGTGATGAATGCAGGTTGTTCAATAAATCATAATTGTACATATTCATAAAATTATCGAAACCATTTTATATACTTTTCTGTAATTTTCGGTAACGAGCTATTAAACAGCTTTTCACGCCAATACAAATCAGTTGTCCGCTGTACAGCTGCAGCATGGTTTGGATATGGGTGTATTACTTGAGAAACTGAGCCAATTTTTTGTTTATATTGTTTTGCGTACACGATTTCTTGCATCCAATCTCCTGCACCTGCACCTACTGCATGAGCACCGATTATTTTACCTTTGTTATTCGCAATAATTTTAACCATACCATTTGTGTTATGGTCACTTACAAACCTGTCTACATCAGCTAGAGGTTGAGAGAATACCGAAATATCTCCATATGTCTCTTTTGCTTCCCTCTCAGTCAACCCTAGATGAAACACCTCTGGATCAGTATAAGTTACCCATGGGACGTTATCATAATTGACCTTTTTTGAGATTCCTAACACAGCATTTTGTACGATTAACTTACCTTCCATACCGGCTACATGTGTAAATGGAAACCTTCCATTCACATCCCCAACCGCAAATATATGTTTAATATTTGTTCGTAAATAGTCGTCTACGACAATAGTGCCGCGTTGATCAACGTGGACACCCGCAGCTGATAAATTTAGCTTTGCTGTATTTGGAGTTCTTCCAGAGGCAATGAGAATTTGGTCTACTTGCAACTGTACCTGACCATCGTCCTTTTTTATAGAAACGGATATATGTCCAGACTGTTTACTAACCTCTTCTACTGTTGCATTCGTAAAAATCGTCATTTCATCTTCAAGATGTTTTTGTACATACGGAACGATTTCTTCATCTTCTTTTGATAACAGCCTATCACTTCTCTCAACTACAGTAACCTCGCTACCAAAGCGAGCCAAAGATTGTGCAAGCTCTAAACCAATAGGACCTCCACCAATGACCAATAATCGACCAGGAGCTTCTTTCAAAGAAAAGATTGTTTCATTCGTTATATAATCAATATCATTGATTCCTTTGATTGGTGGAATAAACGGCCTTGATCCAGGAGATATGACAACTCTCTTTCCGTACACAACTTCTCCTGTACTAATTTCGATTTCGTGAGAGGATCGAAAGCTTCCGATACCGATATATACGTCTACTCCCATACTCCGAAATCTATCGGCATCATCATGTTTTGCTATCGTATTAATTGCTACTTTTACTCTTGTCATTGCTGCGTCTAGCGATGGTTTCCCTTGTAATTGTAGTCCGAATTGATCAGTTTGCGTTTTCGCATGATGTACGATCTTAGCTGACTCTATTAATGCTTTCGATGGAACACAGCCATAATGCAAGCAATCTCCACCAGGCTGTTCTTCCTTTTCAATCAACGCTACTTTTGCACCTAATGAACTAGCACCCGCTGCGACTGTTAGTCCACCTGCACCGCCACCAATAACTACTAGGTCGTATTTTTTCACTGTTCTCTCTCCACCTTATGATAAAATTCTTTTTGCTTCTAATAACCGCTGAACTGTTGTAAAAATTTCAATCACTAGAAACAGTAATGTCAACCATACAAGCACATTCGTAAATATCATCATTGCTGAAAAAAGTAAAAATCCTTCTGTTCGCTCTGCTAAACCAGGTTGGTAATAAAAAGATTTAATGCCTTCTTTCTCTGTGACTGCACCGACTGTTAAGAAAATTGTCATTGCAACAATGATTGAAACACTTAATAATAAAAGGCTCCACATCGCTTCAGGGTAACGAAATGCCAATCCTAAAATAACACTAATCTCTACAATGCGATCGAATGTTACATCTAGGACCGTACCAAATGGCGATGGTTTAGTTAGTCGTGCCATTGTGCCATCAACTGCATCTAAAAAACCAGAAGTCCATAAAGCGACCAGTGCTAATACGGTATAATCAAAATAAATAAAAACACCAGTCGTTATACCAATAACAAACGAAATCACAGTTGTTTGATTTGCAGACAAACCTATTTTCAACAAACCTTTTGCCGATCTTTGAAAGATAGGCTGTACGTACTTTCTCGCATGTGTATCAAGCATGATTACACCTCCGTTAATTAATTGAAATTGATTACTTCGTTAAACCTAATCTTTTTTTAAGCTTCTTACTTGTAAAAATCGGAATAATTAATGCGAGTAGAAATACGATAACTGCTATCATAACAATCTTCATATCTCCATGAGCAAAGCTTGAGCCTAAAAAGTTATAAGCAAATGTTCCAGGAATAATACCAATAAACGTTGCTATGACAAAATCTTTAAACCGAACCTTTGAAATACCTGCGATATAACTAATCATGTCGAAATTAAAAATTGGCAACAGGCGTAACAATAAGACATATATAAAGCCTTGTTTTTCTATTTGAGTTTGAATAGACTTCGCCTTTCCAGTCCATTCTTTATTACTAATATTTTTTCCTAGCTTACGGGCAACCCAAAATGATAAAGCGGCACCACATGTTGCTCCTACTACTGTATAAATGGTGCCATTAACAGCACCAAAAGCTAAGCCAGCAGCTAACGAAAGAATAGAAGCTGGAAAAAGGATAAGTGGACGTACAGTATATAAAATGACATAAATAACTGGCGCAAACAGTCCAAATGATAATATCCATTCTCTTATTAACGTCGGAGTAATATTTAAATAGTTATTATTTATCCATATTAAAGTAATAAGAACAGCTATTAATAATATGATTTTTACGATCGTTTGCTTTTTCATTTGCTTCCTCCGTTCATTCCGTTTTAAAAAAAGCTCTTTTCGTAAATTTTGTTGCTAGTTACTAAAATTGAAAAGATGCTCCGAAACCTAGTTGTATACGTGCTTATTTGTTAGAATGAAAATCAACATTCTATAAGAAAACAGCCTCTTTGAAAAGCAAAAGTTATTGTGAAAACAGCATAAAAAATATACTTCTAATCAAGGAATGTGTGTACGTTACTTCGGTTAGTCTCTAGCTTTACTTTTTCTCCTATTTTCACACGACTGTTTGAAGGAACGGTTACACTTTTATTTATTTGATCTACTTCTATTTGATCAAAAAGTTGGCCATGTTTGATAAATCTATTCATTACCTTTCCACTAAAGGCTAGCTTGTGCTGATCAATTTGATTATTGCTCGGAAGCAATTCCAAGTCTTGGATAGGTATAAACTTGTTATGATCTGTGATAAGACCATCACTGAAAAATCTAGCTACTTCCACGTTTACTGGATGATTGTAAACATCTAGTGGCGCACCTAATTGCTGGATTTTATTTTCCATAACAATCGCCACCCTATTCCCAATTGTCATCGCTTCTTCTTTATCATGTGTAACAAAAATTGTCGTAATATTTTCTTTCTGCAATAGTGAAACGATCCATTCTCTTATTGATGAACGCAGCTGAGGGTCTAAGCTACTAAATGGTTCATCTAATAATAACAGCTTCGGTTTAGTCATTAATGCCCGTCCTAATGCTACACGTTGTTGTTGGCCACCTGACAACTCATAAGGATATTTCTTTTCATAATTTATTAATTCAATTTTTTCTAGAAGCTGTCTCGCATGATATATTCGATTTGTTCTTTGGTTATACAGCTTTTTTGCACCGTACATGACGTTTTCAAGTACTGTTAAATGGGGGAAAAGGAGGGCCTGCTGAAACATCATGACAATAGGTCTATTTTCCGCTTTGTCATGAGTTACATTTATACCATCTACCCATATTTCTCCTGTAGATACTTGCTCTAACCCCGCAATACTGCGGAGTATCGTTGTTTTTCCTGAACCAGATGGTCCAACTAAACTAAGTATCTCTCCTTTATCAAGTTGAAAATTAATGTCGTCAATTACTGAAGTATTACCATACTGCTTTGACACGTTTATGCAAGATACAAATGATTCATCCATTTATAGCACCTCTTTATCTTTTAGCAACATATATAACTGTTCTTATGACTAGTTCAATACATAATATAAACACGATAGGGAGGATCGCAAATAGAATAGAAAAGCTAGCAATTACCGCATCATCTACTGTAGTAAAATAAGGGTAGTAAATCGTCGCTAACGTCACTACCGTACCACCTCCGATAAGTGCTGTTAAAACGTATTGACTTAACGAAATGACAAATACGAGAAATGACGCGGTACGTACACTAGTTGATAGTAATGGTAAAGTAATCGTAAGAAATATTTTTAACGGTGATGCACCTAACGATTTAGCTTGTTCTTCCCATTTCACTCCAATACGTTCGTATCCAGCTCTTAAAATTCTAACAGTATAAGGAACGGTTGGAATTAAATGAACAATTGTCACACCAAACCAATGGTCGGCTAACCCCACTTTAATAAAAGTAATGTGTAATCCCATTGCTACTGCTAAACTTGGAATTAGAATAGGAAGTAATAGCAGTGTTTCAAACATTGATTTACCAAAAAAACTCTTTTGTGCTAGCCCTTTCGCAGCAGGAAACGCAATGATAAAGTTTAGAATTAATACACCTATTCCAATTTTTATAGTGGTGTGAAGCGCCTCAATTAGTTTTTGATCTTTAAACAGTGTCATCCAGCCTCTAGCCGAAAAATGTTCAGGTACAACTTGACCAAAACGCCAACCGTATGCAAAGCTATTTACTACAATTAAGGAAACTGGTAAACATACAAGGGATATCATAATAAGTAATCCGATATTTTTAGTGAGCTTTGTCATTATATTTTTCCTCTTATAAGCCTTGTTCTAAGCCTTTGTATACTCATAAAACTTACAGCTGTTGTGACCAAAATAAGTAAAGTTATACAAATAAAAGCAGCGAGTGCAAGCGGACGATTACTCCAATCACCTTCGAAAAACCACTGATAAGCAATAATTGCAATCATTTTCGGGTTTGTTGCTCCAACTAGAAAGGGTACTTCGTAAGCTGCTACGATAAATGCAAACAAGATAATAAATGTCTCAATGATAACTGGGAGAAGCCATTTCCATTCGACTGTCCAAAATACATTCCAACTATTGCCACCAAGAGTACGTACAACATCCTCATAGCGATTGTCAATTTCATAAAAAACAGGAATGAGCATGAGAATTACAAAGGGAACTTCCTTCCATATATAAGTCATCATTATACCTAAACCATCTCGATCCATTGTCAATACTGGAAATTGACTTTGATCACTAATTAGCTCAACTGAGTAAAAAATAGAAGCAATAATACCACTAGATGAAAATAAACTAAATACCATGTAAGCTGCAACGAAATGCGGAAAAATCATCGGTAGCCATACGAGTAACTTTAAGTGACTTTTTTGCAACAAATGATAAATAAACTTTGCACTAATAAGGCCTATTATTAATGACATGACAGTTGATACCATTGTTACTCTTAAACTGAACTTAATTGATTGTATAAACACTGTATTGCTAAATAGCTCTTGATATACGTGCAGTGATACTCCACCATCAGTCGACTGTAACGATTCAATAATTCCGTGAAGAACCCCATACGATATCAAGAGAATTGAGAACAACGTCACAGGAAAAAATAATAATAATGTCTTGTTATGGCGTTTGTACCACTTCATTTTGCCATGTCTCCTTCACCCAATTCACATATAGAGAATCTACTTCTGGTAATAAGTGATCCTTCAAGACTTCTGAAGATAGTACAGAATCCCCTCTGTTGACTTGTCGTAATTGCTTTTGTAAGTCCTCGGAAAGCTTTGTAGGGTCTAGTGCCATATTCTCTCCCCACATAGAAGGCTCCATTTTCTTTAGTTGGGCTTCAGGTGATAATAAATAATTAATTGCAACCATTGCCCCTCCCACGTTAGGACTGTTGTATGGAATCGTTAAAAAATGTGTATTCCCAATCGACCCAGAGTCAAACACAAATGTTTTTGTTGAATCTGGAAAGATCCCTTTTTCGATCAAGCTCTCAACACGTGCTTCATTATAGCCCATTGTCATCCATACCTCACCATCACTGTACAATCGATCTAGTGCAGCTAAATCTTGAGGGTAAGTTTCTCCTGATCTCCATAGAAAAGGTTTAATATCTCGTAAATAAGTCCACATTTCTTGACTTTGAGTATAAATATATTGCTCATCAAAGCTTCGAGATAACAATTGATCTACTCCACCTGCTGCTTCATACATTAAATGCCGTAAAAACGCATTACCTGTAAAGTCACTCGCTTCTGGATATGTGAATTTTCCTTCGTTCTCCTGCACCCACACCTTTAGTTCTTCAAAAGTTCTTGGTGGTTCAGCTATATTTGCTGAATTGTAAGCTAATACAAATTGTACTTTCCCCCATGGTGCTTCCATGTTTTCTGTCGATGTACCAAAATCATATTGCACATCTAAGCTTTCTAAATCGACATATTGCTGGACATTCGGTAGCTTATTAGAAAATGCTCCTAGTAATAACTCATTTTCTTTAGCATTTTTAAAATTTTCACCATTAACCCATATAACATCAATTGTTCCTGAATCTTTGCCTGCTTTTTTTTCAGTTAACAATTTTTGAAGAATATTCTCTGTATCCATCGGTGTGCGGGTTAAAATTATGTCATGCTTCTCAAGTAGTCTAGGTGCAACCCAATCATCAATGTAAGAATTAATCCCTTCATCTCCACCCCACATAAATATATTCACTTCTGTACCACTGGCAAGTTCAATAATATCTTTCCATTCTTGCTGAAGTAAATTCTCAGCTCCGTGTCGGTTAGGTTGATTGTTGTTACAAGCAGATAGTAGAAAGAGAAAAATAATTGATAAAACCTTCAAACTTTTCATATATTGTCCTCCTAGAAAAATATAATATTTTCACTTTCAAGGAGGATCTTACTAGGTATTCTCCCTGATTTTCCTGTTAGCTTTTGGCTGTTTTCACATATGTTGTTGTTTTTCGTATTTTTAAAAAAACACGCACACTCCAAGAGTTCTTGGCATCTTTTCTTCTTTACAACGATGACTAACATATAAACCCACTTTTTATAGTGCTAATTTGGTAACAATAGCAACAAAGTTCACAAAAAGAGCCGTAGCTATTACAAGCTTTTCAATATAGTAGAGTAGCTGCACATTACATTTACCAATGTACAACTATTAAGTAAGGGTGCATTGTCAATTGCTCTTTGCTCTTCGGTTTATTCGTACAAAGGTAAAAATACGTATAAACCCTGTTCGGTTTTTAGCCATAACATGATAACAATTGAACATTATCACTTCTTACTGCCCTAATTTAGTACCAATAGTAAGAAAGTTTATGGAAAGAGCCTTGTTAAATGCTATTATCGCATAGACTACTATAATAGGGCATAGGGCATGCACAAAGGCACCTTTCTTTAACTAGATTATCTTAATTGCCCACAATTTGCATTGTTGTTCCAACACAATTAACGACAACAACCTTAATCAAAGTTTACAAAAAGAACCTTATGAATATATAACGAATATATTAACAATTTATTAAAACCTCATCTACGTTGTAGGAAACATTTTCAAAATGTCTTTACCAATAATCACTTTATCATCTAGATGTAATATTGGTAATGTTATTTCATTAATGAGTTGTTGTAACTCAAGTAAATACTCTTTATGATGAAAAATATTTTTTTCTGTAAATGGTATATTTTTCTTTCGTAAAAAACTCCTTGTATACTGGCAAGATGAACACCCATCCATTGTATATAAAACCGTTGTCAACTTTCATTCCCTCCTTATAATGTCAATTCTAATGACATCATTACTCTTTTTCAGTAAGACAGCTTACATACATTCTACCTATCTAAGGATATACTTTGGAGGAAGAACAAACACAAATCAAATTTGTTCTTTATCTTATCTATTTATGGTACATTGAATAAGTCATTTAATTATGAAAGGGAGAGATCATACATGGAGAAAATCACATCACTTGATCAGTTCAACGATATTACAGCGAGGGACGAAAAATCTATCATCAAATTTTATACAAATTGGTGCCCAGATTGCAGACGTATGGACATGTTTATCGGTGAAATTATTGACGAAAATCCTTCATTAAACTGGTTCGAGATAAATAAAGATGATTTCCCTGAACTAGCGGAAAAATATGATGTAATGGGAATTCCAAGTTTGCTAATATTTAAAAATGGTGACAAACTTAGTCATCTGCATAGTGCAAATGCTAAAACACCTGAACAAGTAAGACAATTTCTAAATGAATAATAATGAGTAGAGCCATTGCAGAATTTATGCAGTGGCTTTATTGTAGTATATATTTTGTTGTTCTTCTCATACTACAAGTAATGCTTACTAAGGGGTTGCTCATATAATGGATCGATTACAGGATAATAAAAAAAGTAATAGTAAAGTGGACCAAGAAAAAGAATTTATTCAACAAACAAACACAAAAAGCCCAAACCAACCTTCTCCACAGCCTAAAGATTATGAAGATATAGAATATTAACGGGATCGTACAAGCGCCTATCTGCATAAACCTTATCTTCATAAGGCGCTTTTTTTTTGAGTGAAATTATTTGGTGTATCATGAACTCAAACCTACTGCTTTAGTGCTCCAAATATGCTGTTAATTTTATCTGCATGTCTTGAAGCTTTTGTGCATTTCTAGCATACATGTCTTTTGCTGTACGATTTTTAGTTTGTAGTGCAAACAATTCAAAATCTGCTTCACATTTTTTTATAGAGGCTAATAGCAATTGCTTTGCTTGTGGTTTAGGAATTTCTATTTTATCGTCATAAACATCTATGGTAAGCTGTCCATAGGAGTCGACCTGTGCAAGAAACACATTTTCTATAGCTACTCCTTTTTTGTCTAGTTCTTCCTTTAACCACCTTCTATTTAAGCCTATCGTCGTAAGGGGCTCATCAAAGATTTGTCCATCCATAACAACAGTTTGCGGCTCCTTTATAGCAGGAGGATTATTAATAACATCCTCAACTGAAAGTGGCTGCTTTTCCTTTTTTAGTAAAACGCTTAAATCTCCATTCGTTTCTAATGTAGCAAATTCAACATCAGCAAATTTAAAGACGTCTTTCTTCCTCAGTTGCTCTAATAGCTCATCTAGCGTATATTTTTCCTTTTTTAAGTTATCCTCCATGATTTTTCCGTTCTTAATGAAAACTGTAGAGTTTCCTTCTACGAAATCTCTAAACTTCTTATTATGTAAAGATAGGAATGAAATAGCTACAGGAAACAATGACCAAATAAAAATGCTTATTAATCCATGCATGACGTTTAGGCCAAGATCCATCGAGAGAGTTCCGGCAATATCACCAATTGTAATCCCAACTATATATTCAAAAAATGATAATTTGGATAATTGCTTTTTCCCTAATATTTTTGTGATGACAAATAAACCAATAATGATTGAAAAAGAACGGATGACAACCTCTATCCAATCAAGCATAGTGTTAGCTCCTTCTCGTAAATATTAAAAACCTCTATATTGAGGCTCTTCCCCTTCTAACTCTCCTACACGTACTTTGATTTCTTCAATAATGTCTTCAGTTAATAGCATCGCTTCATGAAAATTACGTTTAGCCTCACCCTCTACTGATGTTAGTGCTAAACTTTGTAATCCTGCATGAATACCCTTTAAACTTGCTAAGCTTTGCTTTACTTGTGATCCAACGGTCATATCTATCACCTCCTATCCCTTTGGTTTAAAGAGTAACGCTCCGATAAATCCGAATATGATAGCTGCTGAAATCCCCGCACTAGTTACTTCAAACATACCTGTCAGCACTCCTATGATGCCATGTTTTTCAGCTTCTTGTAGCGCACCGTGAACGAGAGAATTCCCAAAGCTTGTAATCGGAATAGTTGCACCTGCACCTGCAAAATCAATAAAAGGTTCGTATAAACCAACGCCATCAAGTATGGCTCCAGCAACAACTAATATACTTAAAGTATGTGCAGGAGTTAACTTAAACACATCAAACATAATTTGTCCGATAACACATATTAAGCCACCAATCACAAAGGCCCAAAAGAAAGTTGCAATCATTCATTCTCATCTCCATTCTCTATGGCTACTGCATGCGCTATGCAAGGAATTGTTTCTCCTTGTTGAAATGAAAGAGGAGATAGTAATGCACCTGTAGCAATGACGAGTATTCTTTTCAGTTCACCTGCTTTCATACGATTAAGTAAATAACCGTACGTAACTGAAGCTGAACAACCTGCCCCACTTGCGCCTGCCAATACAGGCTGACCCTCCCGATAGATAAGTAACCCACAATCTTGATACTTATGATCTTCGATAGCTAGTCCATGTTTTTTTAATAGATCGAGCGAAATCTCTCTTCCGATATGTGCTAAATCACCTGTAATAATTAAATCATAATGATCTGGGTTAATATTCATATCCTGAAAATGAGCCTCTATCGTTTCAACAGCTGCAGGTGCCATTGCTCCGCCCATATTAAAAGGATCAGTTAAACCCATGTCGACGACTCTTCCTATCGTAGCTGAAGTAATTCGCGGTCCTTTCCCCTCTTTACTCACTAATGCAGCACCTGATGCAGTTACAGTCCACTGTGCTGTTGGAGGCTTTTGTCCTCCATATTCGGTAGGATAACGGAATTGTTTTTCCACGGCAGAATTATGACTTGTAGCACCAGTTAACACGTAATTTGCACCTTGATAATTTACAAGAAAAGCACTTAATGCTAATGCCTCCATTGAAGTTGCACAAGCACTAAAAACACCTAAGTATGGTGCACCAATAGACTGTGTTGCAAATGTTGTGGGAGTCATTTGGTTAATTAAATCACCACCTATAACAAACTGTACCTTGTCCTTTGGTAAATGAGCTTTTTCAAGAGTTTTAAAACATGCTTCTTCAAATAATATTTTGTGAGCTTTTTCATAAGAGTCCTCACCAAGCCACAAATCTTCGTGTAATAAGTCAAAATGATCAGCTAGCTTCCCGTTTGCTTCGAATGGTCCACCTACGGTACCTGTTGATATGATGACAGGCTTATGATTAAACACCCATGTACGATGACCTTTCAGCATTTATAGCCCACCCCATTGTGTAACAATCGTTTTAATTAACCCAACGACAAATGCGGAAAATGTACCAAACAGAATAACTGATCCTGCAAGCTTAAACATATTCCCTCCTACACCAAGCACAAAACCTTCCGTACGATGCTCAATACACGCAGAAATAACTGCATTACCAAATCCTGTAACCGGAACTGCACTTCCGGCACCTCCAAATTGTGCAATCCTATCATAAACTCCAAAACCAGTTAAAAGCATCGATATAAAAACCATTGTTGCGACTGTAGGATGTCCAGCGGTTTGCTCGGTAAAATTAAATTGATAAATATAAAAAAGTTGAATCACTTGACCAATGATACAAATAAATCCACCTACGAAAAAAGCTTTTATACAATTCATCAAAACAGGACGCTTCGTCTCTCTTACCTTCTCAAATTGTTGATATTCCTGTTGTGTTGGTGTCAAGTTTTTTAGTTTATTATTTGCCACCATATCTCACCACCTTTTAAGCTTCTTCTTTTGATAATAAAGTTATGTCATTTAATTCTTTTTCAGCTTTCTTTTTATCAAGCTTATCTTCATCAATTTTCTTTTTAAGCCGCGTCAATTCAATGAAGATTTTTAAGTCCCTAGAAACGGTAATTTTGTAATCTGGAAACTCTTTTTTTAACGCTTTTTTTGCTTTCGCTTCTATATCAGCTAGAAACCATCTGTGAACATGTTTCACCTTGAAACTAACGACAACTTCTTCATCAATATTTACAGCAATAGCTTGCGTAATCCTATCCTGTTTTACTATTTCCTTCATAACTCTTTGCGAAATTGTTTGATCAATCACAATTTGTTCAGGAGGTCTTTCCTTTGATGTGCTACTTAATTTTGTTATCATTTGGTTATCTTCGTTTGACTCTTTTTCCGTCATTGTACAGCTTGATGCTATTATGGTAATGATCATTAAAAAAAGCAGTCTACTTTTTCTCATTCAAAACCAATCCATTCTTTATGTAATGCTTAATTAGTATGTGCAAGCACTTCTTCCAAAAAAGGCTGGTATTCAACCAACCTTTATTGCCTGTACTGAGGTTCCTCTTGTTCAATTTCTTGCATGCGTGGATTGACAAGGTCTACAATTTGTTGTGCCTGCTGTGCAGCTTGCTCATATAATTGTTTAGCTTGTTGATTTTCAGTTTGTAACGCAAATTGCTCAAAGCTCGCTTGTGCACTTTTTAAACCAGCTATCGTCTGCTTAACTTGTGTTGCAACAGTCAAAATAATGTCCTCCTATGCTGGAAATTTCTTTTCACTGCTTATCTTGTATCGTTTACGCATTTTTTATAATAACTTTTTTTACCATCATGCCTTCATATAAAGTAAAACAGAGCTCTTGTAAGGAGCTCTGTTTCAAAATTAAAACCAAGAAAACGGTCTTCTTTGTTGGGGTTGCTCAACATTTTCCTCTTCAGTACTTTGATCATCTTCATTAACTTCTTCTGTATCAGTTGCTGTTTCATCTGCTTCTTCAGTTGCTACTTCTTGTTGTCTTCTTGGACGAAATCCCCAAGGATCACGGAAAGGCCTTCTTTCTTCCTGTGGCTGTTGTGACTTACTACCTTCATCTTGGATAATTACTTCATTTGCCTTAATGATTAAATTTTCTACATGAATTTCTTTCGGTTTCCGTTTTTTTTCTGCCATTTTCTACCCTCCTGAGAAAAAATCTTTACTCGCTTCTAACATATGCAATATATGATATTAGTGTATAGGCTTTTCAATTAAACAGATCTAACTAATTTATATTTTGAATATTTTTGATTTGACAGTTGTTTTTCTCGCCTATAGTAACAAGCGTTTAGTAACATTTTTTCTAGGGAATTTTGAAATAATAGTAATAAAGCTCATATATGACAACAACATATTACAAATATTTCTTAAATTTGTTAAATAAGCTAGAGATCACTCCACCTCATTCACTCATACACTTTATGTTAAGCTTTATCAGACTATCTTCTCTTCCCACAACCACAACCACCAGTTTTTTTGTAAACAGGAGTCGCAGGAGGTGGGGAAGCTACGTATTTACCTTGTGATGGTTTATTTACTGGCTTCATTATGATTTTTTTCACCAAAACACCTCCAAATTCTTTGTGCAATATTATATGCTTAACAAATAAATCTGTTGTAGTGAAAACGAGCAATTAATGCTCTTTCTCTACTCAAGTAGTCTAGAAATAATAACTTCAATGATGGCAGCACAGCCTGCAATGGCAAAAATAAAAATTAATGGTTCGAATAAAAAAGGCCAGAACAAATAACCTACATAAAAAAAGGTCGTACACCATATACCGCTACACCAATAACAACTAAGCAGCTCTCCTATCCAAGCTCGTAACCCAGTCCCCTTCACCTGCATGTACGTTACAATAGCTCCATTTGGTTGCTCTTCCTCGATCACCTCATGAAATGGTTTACGAAGAAATGCTGTAATTGTGTCATAAATGATTAATCTTGTAAGCCTAAAGCTTGCAAGAAATAATATAACGAATTCAAATACAGTTAACATTCATTTCACCTTTGCTTTATCTTTATTTTTTAAAGCTGACTTAATAGCATTTCTGGCACCTTGTCATCTGTAGCAAAAGAGGCAATCTCACAAACTATTTGTTATATATTTTTATTTTCTTTAAGAATGAAACAAACCAAGATTTTTTGTTTTGCTTTTCTTGAGAGCTATTATTTGGGTTGTCAGTTGAATAATGATTTAATAGATTATCTTCACTTCTTGTAACTAGTCCCTTATTGCTAAGACTCGTTTCTATTTGATCTATTTCATCAACATGATCTTTAAACTGTTCTTTACTAGTATAAATCGTATGATGCATTGTTGTACCAGCAGTATTTTCAACTTGGCCTGTACTTTCATCAGATTCTTGAGCATGTTGTGAACCAACTGTTGAAGTGTTCATGTGAGTTGTATGTTCAACGTTATCGACATTTTCAAGTTGTTGTTCATCTAAATCACCTTGATTTTTCTGATCCATCACTTCATCATTTGCATTATAATTTTCATCAGACTCTACGTTTAATTCAATTATTGTCTGTTGTTTTTTTCCCCTTTCATTTTCAACAACAGAATTACTAGTCATTTCTTCTTTGAGCTTTTCACTACTTGCCTTTTGTTCTAGATGAAGGGCTGTATTAACATGTTGTTCTTTTTCCATGTCTATTTCATTAGAAAATACTTGTTGCTCGTCAATGCTAACTTCTTCCACTTGAAGGTTTTCAATATCAATTATTTCATTATTCTTTTGCTCGAGGTGAGAGGTTGTATTGGCATGTTGTTGTTCCATGTCAATTTCATTTGTAGATACTTGTTGTTCATCAATGCTACTCTCTTCTTCTTGAAGATTTTCAATATCAACTATTGTATTATTCTTATGTTCAAGGTGAAGCTCAGCGTTTGTATGTTGCACATCAGAATCCGTAGCACTGTTAAGTTGAAAGTCATCATGATCTTGTGTACTTAACATATCTTTACTAGCTTCTATTTCTAGAGCTTCTTCCTTAACGTTTTGTTCACTATACTGCTGATGAATTAAATTATTAGTCTCTAACTTCTCTGAAACCGTATGTTGTGTTACTCCATTTTGAGCGATGTCTTCAGACACATGTCCGTAAGTACTTAGTTGTTCAGCCTCTGAAGGTGTCATTTTTGTACTTTGCTCTTTACTTATTTTCTCCTCTACAACAACATTTTCTATTTTGTGGGTCATGTCATTATTGTGTTGTTCTTTACCTTTCATCTTTAGCTTTTTCGGGTTTATTACCGCTTTTTCGTTTTTATGTTTTTTTTTTTGTTGATTTACTGACTGATTAGTTTCGTTGGACTGTTTTCTAAGACGCGTTAACGGATCAACATAATTTGTATTCTTTAAACTTGGCATTTTATATTTAGGTACCACATTTTTTTGATGACTTGTTCTTTGCTGTGATGATTCAACCTGATCTTTTTGAGTTAATACAATAGTTTCTGGAGAATTTCGTAAAATTTCGCTTAGTTTTATAAAGCTATTTGTAGTAGTAGAAGTAGTAGTAGAATCTGATTGCCGACCGTTTTTTTCCTTAATCAAGTTTGAAGTATGATTTACTTCCATTATGGGCGATTGTTCCTGAACAGGTACACTTACATCAGATATTGTTTGGGGTTGGTTGGTTTGTGTGCGAGCTGATTCAAAAAGCTCTTGTTCATCTTTTTCGTTACTATGCGCTTGAATATCTTCTTGTTTTAGCTTAGAAATTTTATGTTCCATATTATTGATTTTCTCAAGTAAGGTCTTGATTTGTTCATTTATACTACCTTGTTCCTCGTTCTTTATTTTATCTGCAACCACTTTTTTGTTTTCTTGTAATTGCAGTACATTATCCTGTTGGTTTGCGATAATTGAAAGTAATTGATCGATTTTCCCTCGTAGGTTCTCATTATCAGCTTGTAATGATTCACTTTCCTTTTCCATTTCCACCAGCCTCTTTTCATAATCTTTCTTTTTTAGTTCTATTGATTCGAGTTGATCTACAAGTGTTGATTGAATACCTTCTAATTTTTCACATGTATCTGTTAAGGAGTGAATTTTATTTTCGTACATATCTCTTTGCTCTGTTAATTGATTCAATACTTCTTTAATCATTGAAAACTGTTCAAGCAAGTCCTGTTCAACATTTGCAAATTGAGAAGACATTTTTATATAAAAGTCAGATAATTGTTTTTGAGTTCGTTGCTCATCTTCATTTTTATTTTTATCTGACTGTTCATCACTAAACTTTTTGACATCCTTTACTTTTAATCGTTCCTCGTTCATTTGAATTAATTCTTTATATACTTCATGCATATATTGTAAGCCTTCTAATTGTTTTTTTAACTCTTCATTTTCTTGAATGATATCATGGTTATCCAAGTTCCTCCCCCCCTTTATAAGTGCTATTTTGTAAAAGGAAATATGTTTTTTATACTTAACCTTACCTACATTTTATGCACATTTATTTAAATGTTTACATCATTAAGTGCACATGCTCAAAAATAAAAAAATAGTCATTTATCTTATCACATACTAACGGTCAATTCATAAGATGAAGTAGATTCAAAATTTATGGAAAGGAAGATTTGTATGGCAATTAAGCTTGACGATTCTTGGAAGGAAGAATGTATACATGTTTGTAAAGTGTATGACTGGACCACTTTACTAACAAAGCTTACAGACAGAGAATTACAGTTAACGACTTCAAATTCTCCGATTGATTTATCTATGGCAACAATCGACAAAACGATGTGTGATGTGTCACTTGTCGCTTGTGAAGAGCCAGACCCAGATGATCGTACTGAAGTATTATGTTTCCATGATGGTAGAGAGATTCGTTTATGGAAAGTATCATTAAAGAAGACTTTTTGCATCGATATTACTGTAGAAGCAACAGGGACGAATGCAAGTGGTATGACAGAGACGGTTTGGGTAACATTTGACACAGTAATGGTTTCGACTTGTGAGGAAGTGCTTCTATGTGCACCTCCTGGAACAGAAGTATGCTGTGATCCGTTTGAACTAGAGGGTCATAAAACTTGTAAAGTCGAACCGATTATGAATATTTCATGTACGCCAAATTCTGATGGAACTTTTACTTGTACTGCAACAACTTGGGTTTGTCTTAAATCTTGCCAAAACATCATGGTGAAATTTGATGTTGTGTTGAAAGTTTGGGCTCAATTCTGCGAACCTAGAGGAGAAATTAAGTGTGACCTAGATTGCATCCCACCAGCGAATCCTCCACAATGTGATGAACTGTTTCCGTTGTGTTGACAACATTTCATAACCTCTTCTTACAAACTTGTGAGCTAACATAGTTCTAACGATATCAACGGAAAGTGCCTTACTGTATATGTAGGCACTTTTATTTTTTAGGCCATTTTCATAAACTTTGTTGCTTCAGCTCCTAAAATAGAAGATAAAGATCGTTTTATAGAAGAAACTGCCACGAAATCTATTTTGGAAAACACTCGTCCATAAAATAGTTTTAACTACGACTATATTTTTCACTTGTTAGACAATCTTATTTTTCATACATATATATTGACTTCAATTAATTTCTTGTTATGGTAAGCACTTTTATTAAAAGGAGGATAAAACAAATGAAGGAATCGTTTCGTGAAATTGAGCAGCGACTTGCGCAGTACGAAGCTGATTTAAAGGCTGTTAAAGAAGAGTATCTCTCAGCTAAAAATCAGCTTGACAACAACGAAATTGTATCCGTTATTCCTTATTTTCAATATTCAGTACTGCTACCAAAGGATCAAGAAAATACACTAAAAGTATTCGGATCATTCGTCATTAAAAATATTGGTACCGTTGAAGTGAATGAGCCGATTATTTGCTTACTCGCTTCTCCTTCGAATGACATTTTAATTAGCGGTAAGATTGGTGAACATATAAATTATGACCCCCACGACAACCCATATCAATTAGAAGCTTGGGATTATGTAAATGACACACTTAAGAGCAAAGTAGAAGACAATGGTGAGTATTGGTTAAAACCAGTAATAACAAAAAAAATCCGACCAGAAGAACAACTATCTTTCGCAAATTTCCATATATCCTATCACCTAAATCAGAAAGTCCCTATTTTTAAGGTAAAGGCATTCTTTTATAGTCAGGAATTGAAAAAAGGAGTTGCCTCCACTAATCAGATTATCATTCAACACTAAAGTATACTTCTAAAAAATTGATTGTATTAAGAGCATTTTATTACTAATAATGCAAATTTAAAAACTAGGAGAACGTTGACCTTTTCTTACGTTCTCTTAGTTTTCACTGTTTTCGCATAAACTTGTTTGTCATACTTAAAGATAAACCAATCGTCTGTGACATCTTTTCATCTTTCAAAAAGTTGAGAATCCTATAAAACTATTACTTTACGAAAAGAACCTAGATTATCACTCACCCTTTTTGAAATGTTGAAACATTTAAGCTCCGACAATTACTGTCAATTCCAGTATCCAAATCTGTCATATCATTTGCAATTGTAAGTCTATACATATGACAGCCGACTCCTGGCTCATCACAAACAGTGTTGTTCGGAGTTAATGTAAACATTCCACCAGCCCTATTATCATTAACAGCATACTCACACAATATAACTGGATTCGCCATACTACTTGTAATACGTTCAACAGTATAAGTACAGCTCACGCCATTAACTGCTCCATCACCTGTGATTGCTTGTAGATCAACCATTGAATCCACCTTAGCGACCCAATTTTTTTCAGTGACATTTATCATTGGGGTAGTTAAAACGATATTCGTAAAGTTGTTCATTCCAGCAGTTTTCACTGTGATATTATTATTTTCCATTACGCAATAAATTTCATTTTCTCTTTTCCCTTTGCATTTACAACCTGACATCCGATTTCCATCCTTTCGGTAGTATTTTTAAAGGTATGATTTATACCTGTTTCTAATTTAGTAAATGCAAGTTATATTAAAATTGAAACGGACAAGAGTCTACCATTTTTACCCATTTTTCATATCACTGTAAACAAAATTTAGTAATTTCATATAATCATCCATACTACCAATATCGTATCTTTTTCCTTCTATTAATTTGCCGTATATATTTTCTGATTGCAACAATGCTTTCATGCCATCTGTCAACTGATATTCACCGCCAATACCCCGTTTAATATTATCCAATTGCTCAAAAATCATTGGTGTAAACACATACCTACCTATGACTGCTAATTGAGAAGGTGGGTTTATCTTTGGCTTTTCAACAATATCAGTCAACCTATAAGTATCGTTACTATGCTTTTTTCCTTTTATTACGCCATATTGATTTAAGTATTTTTCGTCAACCGTTTGTAAACCTATGACACTCTCTTTATATTTCGTAAATACATCAATTAATTGTTTCAGACATGGTGAATGTTTATGGAGAATGATATCATCTGGTAATAACACAGCAAACGACTCGTCATTTATAAATGACTTTCCGAGACGAATGGCATCCCCTAGACCTTTCGCAATAGGTTGGCGAGTATAGTGAATTTGTATATCAGGTATATTAGGGGCATCCATCAAATGCATTTTATTTTTACGTTCAAGAAATGCTTCAAGTTCAAGTGAATGGTCGAAGTAGTCAACGATAAGGTTTTTTGATCGAGAAACAACCATTAATATTTGCTCAATTCCTGACTCAATTGCTTCTTCCACTACGTATTGAATGGCGGGCTTAATACCAATCGGAAACATTTCCTTGGGAATAACCTTTGAGATTGGTAAACTACGTGTTCCATATCCTGCTGCTGGTATGATCGCTTTTTTAATCACGTCAACCTCTCCTCACTTCCTATCTTTCCGTTAGATAATTACCTTCCTATATGTTATGCGAGAAACCTCTCCCTGCAAGTTGACCATGATAATATTACTTACTTGCACTATTTTTGGGCTCCGCATTTGTCACAAAAATAGCCATAACAAGAATAAAATATGAACAGACACGGAAGGAGGGATGGATAAGGTGAAGATTTGCTTTATTTGTACCGAAAAGCTTCCATCACCATCAATTAGAGGAGGGGCGATACAACTGATGATTGATGGGGTGCTTCCATATTTAAAAGATGATCATGACATAACAGTTTTTTCAATCACTGACCCTGATCTACCTGATAAGGAAGAGCGTAGTGGAGTAGCCTTTATACGTTTTGACAGAGAGCATTATAGGTCACTAGTAGCAGAAGAATTAACTAATCATACCTTTGATGTAATCCATGTATACAACCGCCCTGCAAATGTGCCACTATATAAGCAAGCTTCTCCATCTAGCCGCTTCGTCGTTAGTCTTCATAATGAAATGTTTGCAGAACATAAACTTGCCTTTGATGAAGGTCAACAAATTGTACGTGACGTTGATGCGATTACGACTGTAAGCAATTATATTAAACAAACAGTGCTAACACGGTTTCCAGAAGCTGAAAAAAAAATAAAGGTCGTCTATTCTGGGGTCGATTTACAACAATTCATTCCTCTATGGTCTCTTGAAGGCAAACGCATCCGCCATCGATTACGTCAAAAGTATAGTATTGCTCAGGATGAAAAAGTCATATTATTTGTCGGCCGTTTAAGCCAATCCAAAGGCCCTCATATATTACTTGAGGCAATGAAATATATATTAAAAAAGAATGAACATGCTGTTCTCGTTATTGTTGGGGGAAAGTGGTTTAGTGATAATAATATGAATGGCTATGTGCGCTCATTGTACAAACAAGCACTTCCATATGGAGATCGCATCATTTTTACAAAGTATGTGCCAGCTGAACATATTCCACATTTATTTCTCATTGGAGATTTATTTGTCTGTAGTTCTCTTTGGAATGAGCCATTAGCGAGGGTCCATTATGAAGCGATGGCTGCTGGTATTCCAGTAGTTACTACTAAGCGGGGTGGAAATGAAGAAGTTATGATTGATGCAATGAACGGCCTTCTTATTTATGACTATAACAATCCTTTGGAATATGCCAAATCGATCAATTTTATTTTATCACACCCATCCATTGCGAGGGGGTTTGCTAAATTAGGCAGAAAATTTGTTGAAGTTAACTTCCAGTTTCACCACGTTGCAGATCGGCTAGAAAGGGTATACAACGAAGTATTGTATGAAGAAAATCCAAATAGCACCTAAAAATTTTGCCCTCATTACGGAACAACTCCAACAATTTGAACTCAAAACAAAAAGCGGCATATTGCTGATTTTTGTTTTTTGCTGTTTATCACATTAATTTCTGGGATTTTTTTTCTTAGGCTCCTTTCGTAAATTTTATTGTTATTATGTAAATTTGTGAAACTACTAAGTATTATATAATATTACAGTCTTTTTAGAAAAAAGATGCTACGAATATAAGTTATAATCCTGTATAGTTCTAATTACGAAAAGCAACAATTAATACAAAACAGCTTCTGCATAAAAGCTATGGTAATCTTTAAAGGCTCTTTTCGTAAACTTTGTTGCTATTGTTATTAATTTAATACCAAAAAAGTGGTTTTTTTATTGTTAGTCATCGTTGTACAGAAGAAAAGATGCCACGAACGCTAGCTGTGTACTGTTTTATTTCTTAATACGAAAAACAACAATCAATGTGAAAACAGCCTCATCAAAGACCGTCTTTCTATTTAAAATAAAAAGCAACACAAATGTCAAAACCACCAATTCAACAATTATAGTTAAAAAGGTCAAATCTCCAAATTCTATAACTTGTGTTTTGAGATATTCCCTCTTTTACAAGCTATAGAAGTAAAGATCTGACCTTACAGGTTGTAATTTACAGTAGTTTAATCTTCTTCGTCATCTTCATCTTCTTCGTCTTCATCTTCTTCGTCTTCACCTATGACATACTCATAGACATTACCATCTTCATATTCTAGTTCGATTTCTAGCTCTTCAAATGATAAGTTCTTAATTTCTTTCAATACAGCCTTCAAAGCCTCCTCAGGACTTACATTATGTGAAAGCTCAAACCCTTCTTCAAAATCAATATCTACTTTTACTGAAATGACTTCACCCAATTGTACTCCTCCTCACCCGAAATTCATTACGCTAACATGATATGCATCTTGCATTAAATTATTGACAAAATAATATTGAATTTTTGAGGGGTAAAAGATTTACTAGCCCATAGAGACCTAATTACTAAGAAAAGGCTCTTTTTCATAAACATTGTTCTTATTAAGACTAAAATAAGTCATCAATTAATAGTTATAACTTGATTTTGCATGTGAAAAGATGCCATGAATACTTGATTTTTACATATTTAGCTTAGTATGAAAAGCAACAATTAATGCGCAGACAGCCAATGACAAACATCGCAATAGAGAAGCAAAGATGGGGACTTTATTTGTACAAGGGTTTATGTTTTAGTATAAGAAAAAAAGACAGCCTAAAAATAAGAAAACTGCATAACTATATCTTATTGCCAAAATAAGTTTAATCATTGCTTATATATATAGATGGTTTAGGTAAAGGGTCGGTTGAAGCAATCATTATTACCTTTTCTTCCTTAAGTAATTCTTGATCAACATTGGCAGTATCGTTCGCTGTTATTTCTTTAGTTTTCTCTGAGTCTTCTTTCACATTGTCAACTTTATCGATATCATCAACTTTATCAGATGACAAACTACTTAATGGCTCTGTTGAATCATTAGTCTTATCATGATTAACATTCGTTTTTAACTCTGGTGATTTATCTACATTGCGATCTTTAGCATTTTCTTCATTAAATAATTGGTGTAAATCTTTTTTTGATTGCTGTTTGCTGCTCTGATTATCATCATCCTTGATTTGACTCTTCGTATCTTTACCAATTGGATGTGATTTTTCTTCTACGAGCTTACCGCTAGATGCGTCTTCACCTTTCCTTTCCTGTAAACTATTTTTGTTACTTGTACTAAAAATGGGATATTCACCGAATTCTTCTTCTAACAGAATACGATATAACGCCTTCTTAGATCCCTTACGCCTGTTCTTTCCTGTATTATCATGACTATGACTATTCTCTTCCATTATTTGCGAATTTTCGGATTCCTTTGCATGACTATTGAACTCCTCATGCTCATCAGTAATCGTATCTCCATTGGCCGTTATCTCTTGTGTATCGACACTTTCTTCCAGAGCAGTTATTTCACTACCAACTCCATCTAATTGCTCGTTCTTTATAGCTGATTCCACATCACTGTTTTCTTGGATTACTATATCATCTGTCACTGTATTTACTGTCGGGTATTCCTGCAGGATTACTCCTTCAAGTGAGGATAAATGATTTTTTACGGCCAATTCATTTAAGACAATTTGATCTATATTATCAAGAATTTGTTCATACTCTGAAATACTCCATCCCATCGGTCCCGGTGGTGAAAATGTAAATTTTGCTAAATCAAGTTTTGGGATCTTATTATTCGCTTTGTCAGACTGATTTTCAACCACATCATTCACCTCCTTTTCCTTCTTTTATACTACTAACTATTTCTCTGTACTGATGTAAAAACTGTTCTTTTGAATCTTCCACTGCAATAATATTTTGTAACGCCCAAATATACTTTTCATTACCCCAGGATCTCTTCTGGCTTAAATAGTATTTGTGTATAATTGAACAGAATAAATACGGAAATTCTAAGTCGGCCCATAACACTTTATATTGATCTGGAGTTAACGGATTAACAGCTTCATATGAACTTAGTAACTCAACAGCTAGATCAGTATCCCATACCGATAATTTTTTCATTAATTTATTTAGCAGAATGCGTAAATCTCTTGATGGTAGGTCATAAGTAATTGAATGTAGCTCTCTCATAAATGGATTTCCGTCAATTTCTGTAAATCTAGCTAGTGTAAAATCTTGTTGACAGTAACTCCTTTCCTCAATTGAATTCTTTGTCCATTGTTCATACTGGCCGTTATCAAGAGCTCTTAAGGCATTTTGTCCTCGTTCAAGCATTTTGTCAGCATACATTAAAAATAACTTAGAAAATTCGTCCTCAGGATAAGACTGTGCCAACTGCTTATTACCCGCTAATTCTTGCAATTTCCATCGATATAATTTATGCCATTTGTCAAGTCTACTACGCTTTTTACTTTCCGAGGCTGGAACATACCCTTTTGAAGAAATATGAAATTGTGCGGCAAATGCAAAGATTTTCTTCATCTGATCCTTGTTGTAATAAATCATTTCATTTCCTGCTACTTTATCGTATAACACATATGAAAAATCTTTTGCTCCGAGACAAATTGCACCGCTTGATGTTTTATGAATTGGTGTTATCGCCAAACCATTTTTATAGAGATGATCATGTGCTCCAGCGATAAACAACATTCTTCTCGGTTTCATTTGTGCCTGTTTTAATATTTTTTCACCTTCATTTGTCTTTACTTCCCAAGTTGTCCTTCCACTCCGACTTTCGATGAGATGAATATCTAATATATCAAATGGATAGAACTGTAAAACTCGGTTCAAATAAGAGATGTCTTGAGTATGCTGTTGTTCCAAATACTTTCACCCTTTCAGAAGAGGATTCGTTTTAGTTGGTGAATTAGCTCGTGCTTGTTCATACACATGTAACAAATTCTCGGCTACTCGATCCCAGTTAAAGTCACGTTCAACGATTGAACGACCATATTTACCCATGCTTCTACGCGTATTTCCCTCATTTAACAATAGATTGATTTTCTTTGCATATTCAATAGGGTTTTCAAAATCATCAATGATATAACCATTCTTACCTTCCTCAATGACTTCTGGATTTCCACCACGCTTACTCGTTATAATTGGTAAACCAGCAGCCATCGCTTCATAATGTACACGTGCAAGTGGCTCTTGCCATTGTGAAGAACAGACAAATACATCTGACATTGCATACAACTCTGGAATATTTTTCGGTCGCACAAACTTTATAAACGTCACATGCTCTTTGTACATGGCACCAAACGTATATAAATGACGTACATAATTGTTAACATTATCGTCACCGAACCATTTGGACCCGATAAAAACCATCATGATATCTGGATGTTTGTCTATGATGTGTGGCAGAGCTTGAAGAAGTAAATGTGGACCTTTAACTTTACTTAAACGACCTACGAATAAGACTATTTTTCTGCCTTGTAAATTTAATTCGCCCCGAATTCGATTTCTTGTACTCTTACCATTTCCTGTCCATGCAGGATGATAGTGGTCTATATCTACTCCTGAATAGACCGTCGATGTTTTATTTACGGCTTCTGGAAATCGAGATGTTATTGTTTTTCCAATAAAATTACTAACCGTTACGATTTTTGAAACATTTTGAATACAATCTAGACCCTCAATGTCAGTCATTTTTTCATAATCGAACATTTCATTATGCACACTTAAGACAAATTTAGTTTGGGGTGAGGCAGCAGCTAGAATTTTTATCCAATTTGGACGATTACATAAATGTATGACATCATAATTTTCAGCTTTAATATGAGCTTCAATTTGCTCAACATATCGATCTGCACTAAACCGAATATATTTCACACCATTTGTTTGTTCAAAATCAAGTAACTCAGAGTCTGTAATTGAAATAACTGTTACATCATGCTTTTGAGCAATGATTGACGCAACCGATTGTAAATATATTTGAATCGCTCCACCTCGTATTGCAGGTACAGGAAGTTTCTCTGTAGCGATTAAAGCTATTTTCATAATCAACCTCCATTCATTTACACTTAGTAAAATTGAGATAAACTATCCTTATTTATTTATGATACGAGTTTGTAAGGACCGTTGTTCCTAATTACTTTTCATTTTTTTAAATGTAGGCACGTTACCTAGCTACAGTGAAAAATACTAGAACTAGGAAAATACCTATTTTTTTATGAAACTGAGAAAATTGTTGGCAACTTATGTTGGATAACCATACATTAATCATACAAGGATTGGAGGATGGTGACTGGATTGATTGAGGATCAAATTATAGTTGATCAGTTTGAAGAAGAAGAAAGTGAGTATGTATTAACACCAGAAGAAGAAGAAAAGCTGTTAAAACTTGCAGAAACAATTATGCCTTATTGGGATTTTTCAATAACTAATATTGAGGTTATCCAAGGGGGGCAAATGGCACTCGTTTGGAAAATCCATACAACAGAGCAAGTCATTTGTTTAAAAAGAATACACCGCCCTGAGAAAAAAGCGCTTTTTTCTATTTATGCCCAAGATTACTTAGCACAGAAAGGTATGAGGGTTCCAGGAATTATACCTAATAAGCATGGTGAACTCTATTCTAAACATGGACCATTTTTGTTTGTTGTCTATGATTGGATTGAGGGCAGACCATTTGAATTAACCGTTACTGAAGATGTCGAATTCATGATGAAAGGGCTTGCAGAATTCCATTTAGCATCGATAGGTTACTTGCCACCACCAGGTGTTCCGGTATTTAAAAAGCTTGGCAGATGGCCAAATCATTATATTAAAAGGTGTCAACAGATGGAAACATGGAAGCTAGTTGCGCAAAGATTTCCTGATGATCCTTTTTCACAAACTTATTTAGCTGAAATAGATGCATTTATTGATGAAGGACGTAATACATTACAGAGACTATTTGAATCAGAGTATCAAACATGGGTACAAAGTATGGAGGCTACACCTACTTTATGTCACCAGGATTATGGCACAGGTAATACATTGTTAGGAACAGATGAGCAGATCTGGGTAATTGACCTTGACACCGTATCGTATGATTTACCAATCCGTGATTTGCGCAAAATTGTCATACCACTGCTGGACACTAGTGGTGTTTGGAATGAAGAACAATTCAATATTATGATAAATGCTTACGAATCAATTTCACCTCTTTCTTCAGCACAAAAACAAATTATGTTCATTGATATGTTGTTCCCTTACGAGCTATACGATGTGATCCGTGAACGATATGTACGTCAATCTCCTTTACTACCCGATGAATTAACAGGAGCGATGGAATATGAACGTATTAAATCCACTGCATTAAATAAATTGATTGATCAAATATAACAAAAGCTCTAAATGTCTACACGACAATTAGAGCTCCCACCATACCATACAGCTACGACAATCCTACCATTGTTATTAGTTCAACCTCATCGATATTAATCGTAATTGTTTCGCCAGTATCTATCAAATGCATTGAAATTTCTTCATCCGTTTGTTCAATAATCGTACCTTCAAACATATCATTGATCGTTTTAATTTTACATTTTACACGAGGTAGTTGTTTTGGTGGATTTGCTAAAAATTTCACTTTTTCAACTAGGTCCATTTCTTTAAAAGGTTTAATTGAAGATTTTTTAGCATATTTTCTCTTTTCTATTATACGTTCAGGCTGTTCTATTTTTTCAACACTATCTTTGTTATCGATTTTATTTATGTCAGTTACATTTATAGATTCATTTTTATCCACCTTGGCTATAAATGTTTTTTGCATAGATGATTCAATTGTACTTAAGTTGGGTTGTATAATATACATAAATGGTGTATTTTTAATTTTTTGTTTTTCTTTCATGCTCTTTCACCCCTTAATTCGATTTCCATCAATATATATTTATGCACTTCGTACAACAAATTACCTAAATTTAAGAAAAAAAACCTTCTTTTCATTTGAAAAGAAGGTTTTTAAAACGATTTATACTTTCGATTATAAATTTCTAAACTATTTTTTTCGATTTACCTTGCTAGAATGTGATATCCAGAATCTACATGGATATTTTCACCAGTAATACCTCTTGAAAAGTCACTGAATAAAAACGTAGCTGTGTCACCAACCTCTTCTTGTGTTGTTGTTCGACGAAGAGGTGCACGTTCTTCAATTTCTTTTAGAATAGAGTTAAAATCACTTACACCTTTTGCTGACAATGTTCGGATTGGTCCAGCGGAAATTGCATTAACCCGTATACCATATTTCCCTAAGTCATTCGCTAAATATTTCACACTAGCTTCAAGTGATGCTTTTGCAACACCCATCACATTATAGTTTGAGACCACACGTTCTCCACCTAAATAAGTTAAAGTAATAATACTTCCACCTTCTGTCATAAGGTCCTTTGCTTCTTTTGCGACAGCTGTTAAAGAGTATGAACTGATGTTATGTGATAATAAGAAGCCGTCCCGAGATGTATTAAGAAAATCTCCAGTTAGCTCTTCTTTATTTGCAAAGGCTATACAGTGAGCAATCCCATGTATAGTACCTACTTCATCTTTTATCTTGCTGAAACAATTAGCAACTTCTTCATCGTTTGTAACATCACAAGGTAAGACGAGTGTATCATTCCCTTCCAACGTGTCAGCAAGATCTCGGACATTCTTCTCTAAACGCTCACCTGCAAAAGTAAAAATAAGTCTTGCACCAGCATTATGAAGTGAACGAGCGATGCCCCATGCTATGCTACGTTTATTTGCAACGCCCATTACAACGTATGTACGTCCTTTTAAAGAAAAAGACATGTATATCCCTCCTGAATTATTACAAGTTATTAGTACCTAGTAATAAAAATAGTATAACATATTTTTGAGCACATTCATAATATATTTCTCATAAGCAAAGGGCCAGCTTCGTATACCCTATGGTCTGTATCATTTATAGCAATATTGTATACAGAATATAGAGTATAGATTCAGACCCTTTTTTTAATCAATATTTATGAATAGCTTTATTATTCACCAAATTCAAGTACTCTTCTTAACTCTTCAACATACTCTCGTGACCCTGTTACAATGAGCCTGTCACCCATTTTCAGTTCAGTATCCCCGTGCGGTACGATCGAATCTTTTCCTCTGAACATTCGAACGAAAATCACATCACCAGTAAAAGGAAAATTACGCAGCATTAAACCGTCGTATTTAAGATTATTCATATTGATTTGGTATAACGCAGTATCTTGATTAGTTAAGATGTTCATGATACTTGGAGACTCAATTAATGCCTTTAACAAGGCTTTCGTCGATAAGAATACCGAGAACACATCGACATTTCTTGACTTTAGCTCCTCGTCTAAGTTCGGTGACTCAACCCTCGCAATGACACGATCCACACCATACTCTTTTGCAAAGATGGCTACTTCAGCATTTATTGTTTCTTCACCAGTTGTTGCTACAAAAATATCTACATCAAATACATCGAGATTCTTTAATGATTCAATCGAATAGTCAGATACTTCAACAATCTCAAACAATGAATCAGCAATTTTCTTCTCAATTTTCTCTTGTGTAACATGATATAAAGTTGACTCATATAAAGCTGGGTTTAATTCTCGTGTCACAGTTAGAGTATGTTGATTCGCTCCAATAAAGGCAACCTTTAATTTACGCATTTCTCCTTCCTGTACTGGGAAGATCTTTTTAAATGCAATTGGAGAAACAACACTTGTTATAACTGCTACTAAAATAAATGCATCTGACATTTGTTGACTAATAATTTCCATCCGAACACCAATAGTTCCTGCGGCAATTACTAAGGACAAAGTTGATGTTAGAAGAAAACCAGAAGCAAGAACTGTTTTTCGATCATACCAAATTCTTAATATATAAATAGGGATTATTTTTGAGATAAACAAAGCACCTAGCAATAACGGAATAAACAATAACAATTTAGGATGTTCAAATAAGGACCATATGTCTAAATTTACCCCGACCATGACGAAAAAAATTGGTATTAAAAAGCCATAACCGAATGAGTCCAATTTATGGACTAGATCTGCATTTGGTGCTAAAAGGGAAACAAGTACTCCAGCTAAAAATGCTCCTAATATATTTTCTGCACCGATTGTTTCAGATAATGCCACTAATACAATAATTAAAGCAAATACCGCCCGTGTGCCAATCTGAATTGTCCCTTTAGACATCGTTTCAAGAAAAGATTGGTTTCGGAAATATTTCCCTAATAAATAAAAGATAACCCCAACACCAAACAAGATCAGTAATAACCATGTGCTACCTTGTCCAGTATCATATATAGATACAAAGACAGCTAATAAAATCATTGTCACTAAGTCTGCAATGACAGCTACTAATAGGATCGTTTGCCCGATTGACGACTTCATAATTTGAACGTCTTTGAGTGTAGGAACAACAACGCCTAGGGAGATTGTAGAAATAATTAATGTCATTAAAAATGCATTTTCAATGATACCAAACCAGACAAATATGTATGATAGAACTAAGGATATGCCAAAAATACCTACAAAAATAAGAAATCCAACAAGAAATGGATTTGGTGCATCTTTTCCACTGCTCAATTTTTCCTTCTTTTTACTTCCAGCAAATGCTGAGAAGTCGATTTCTAGACCACTTAAAAACATTAAAAAGATAAAGCCTAACATCGACAGCGTTTCTAGCCACATGTCAGGATGTACGATATTAAATCCACTTTTTCCAATAATTAGCCCCATCACAATTTCTGCAACGACCAACGGAATGAGATTCAATCGCAGTCTATGAAGTAAAATTGGAGTTAAAAATGCAATGATTATTACGATAACTAGCGAAGTGACAGAAGCATGTTGCTCCATATAATATTCCTGCCTTTCTAAAGTAAATAGCTCATAAATAGTGTTGCCATTCCAAAATAAATTAAAATACTTAATATGTCATTGATAGTAGTAATAAATGGACCAGATGCTACAGCTGGATCTATTTTTAACCTGTGCATAATTAAGGGGACTAATGCACCTGCAATCGTAGCTACGATCAAGGTCGCTAAAATTGAAAGTCCGACGAGAATACCTAAAAATATATTATGTTGCCAAAAATATACGATTATTGTAACAAGTACTCCACACGTAAGGCCAGTTATTAGTCCAGTTCCTGCTTCACGGATAAGTAATTTCCATTTACTCTCATGCTCATGATCTCCTGTAGCAATTCCTCTCACTGCAACCGCCAATGCTTGTGTTCCAGTATTACCCGCCATCCCTGCAATGAGCGGAATAAACATAGCTAAGATTGCAACTTGTTCAAGTGTTCTTTCAAACTTACCAATGAGGTTAGCAGTCATCATTCCTAAAAGAAGTAAAATAATTAACCAAGGTAACCTTTTACGTGCTGCAGTTAAGGGGTTTTTGTCAAAACTGTCTACGTCGGAAATAGCTGCTAATTTTGAATAATCTTCAGATGCTTCTTCATCCATTACGTCCATAATATCATCTACAGTGATAATCCCTAAAAGGTGATTTCTAAAGTCTACCACAGGTACTGCTAAAAAGTTATAGTCCTTCATCTTTTTAGCTACTTCTTCCTGATCTTCTGCTACAGAAACTGCTAGCACGCGATCATACATCATATCTCCTATCATCGTTTCATCATCAGATATAATTAAATCCCTTAATGATATGACACCTACTAATTGCTTCTCTTCATTGATCACATATACATAGTAGATCGTTTCTGCACGCGGTGCCTCTTTTTTCAAAATATGCATCGCTGAACGAACAGTTTGATTTGCATGAATAGCAATAAATTCAGTTGTCATAATACTTCCAGCTGTAGATTCTTCGTAATGAAGTAATTCTTTAATTTCTCCAGCTGACTCGTCATCCATGATCGTTAAATAGCTAGCTGCCTGATCTTTATCTATTTCATTCAACACGTCAACGGCATCATCTGCATACATTTCCGCAAGCATGTCAGCAGCAAAGTTTGGATTCATCTCGGATAATATCCGTTGATAATCTTCTTCTTCAATTTCAATGTTCTCGAAAATTGCAGCCATCTCTTTAGGTGATAAAAAACGATATAATAGCATTCTAACATTTTTGTCTAACTTCACGAAAAATTTGGCTTGATCATATGGATGTAAGTCAAAAAACTTTTCTCTAAAATATTCAATATTTTCTTCTAACAGTAACTGAATCAGCTCATTAAAGTCTCTCAACATGTCAAATTTTTTATTATCACTCATTTTAGTTAACCCCCTCTCTAGTCTAAAATCATAATCCCTTACATTTTTTAAATGTAAAATAAACCCACTTAATATCTACTACACGAAATCTTATGTATCGGAGGATGCTCAAGTTAACAAAAATTATGATAAACTAATTACACTGAATGTTATTCAGTACTTTTTTAGCAATAGCATTAACTAATTATACTTACTGTTAATAAAAGGAAAACGAGTCACTGTTCTCTTATTGAACACGTGTCACTACATCCTTACGATAACAATAAGACTTACTATTGTAACAGGAAAAAATTTTTATACACATTATACTAGCAAATGTATAGTAAAATGTCGCTAGTTATGTCAAAATATATCGAAGAGAGAATAACTAGAAGAAGGTTTATACAATGGAAAAAGAAAAGACTCAACCAAAGATAGATTATATGATTGTGTTGTTAATGATACTTTTTGTAATATATAGCTGTATTGCTATTTATAGTGCTAATTCAGCATATGTGACAAAACAAATTGTTTGGTATGTGATTGGCTTAGTAGCTATTCTTGTGACGATGATTATTGATTTTGACCGCTTCAGACAAATATCTTGGATTTTATATGGTCTTGGCATGCTTCTTCTGCTCGGCTTAGAAATTATTCCAGAAGGAGATTTTGTCAAAAATATAAATGGAGCAACAAGTTGGTATCAGTTTCCTGGAGGGCTTGGAAGCTTTCAGCCATCTGAGGTGATGAAAATCTTCCTCATCATTCTATTAAGTCAAATTGTGTTTCGCCACAATGAAAAATATCCTATTCGGACACTTAAAGAAGACTTATTGCTGTTTATGAAAATCATGCTCATTTCGGGGCCACCTCTGCTACTTGTTATGATGCAACCCGATCTTGGTACTGCAATGGTATTATCCGCTATTATCGCATCTATTATCCTTGTATCTGGAATCAAATGGCGCTATATTGCAGCATTGTTTTTTTCAGTAATCTTAGTCATAAGTATCGTTGTTCTTATATACTTCCTAAACTTTGACTTTTTCGTCGAATATTTTTTAGGAGGAGATAGTAATTCATACACATTAGGCAGATTTTACGGATGGCTTGCTCCGTACGAATATCCTACCCAAGGGTTCCAGCTATTACAATCTTTATTGGCTATTGGATCTGGGGAGCTAGTCGGACGAGGGTATATGACTGAAGGTGTACGTATTCCTGAAGCACATACAGACTTTATTTTTGCAATTATAGCAGAAGAATTTGGTTTCATTGGTGCGTGCTTGCTAATCTCTATTTTCTTCCTGCTTATCTACCGGATCATTCATACCGCTCTAGAAAGCAATGACCCTTACGGCAGCTACCTATGTACAGGAATTATAGGCATGATTACATTTCAAGTTTTCCAAAATATTGGTATGACAATAGGCCTTTTACCAATAACAGGAATTCCTCTTCCTTTTATTAGCTATGGTGGAAGCTCCTTGCTTACCTACATGATTGCTATAGGAATAGTATTAAATGTGCGTTCGAGAACAATCAAATTTATGTTCGATTAAGATACAGGTTACTCAAAAAAGGTTGCCATTATTACTCCACTCTAGCAACATGAAGAGGTTTTTCCTGTTGGCTTGCTTTTAGGAACATAAGCTGTCATCATTATTAGCTTTAGAACTTGCGAAGACACCCCTACACAAGCGTAATATTCCGTTTGAAGGTTTTGGAGTAGAGTGAAAATCACACAAAAGCGAAGCTCATTTGAAAAGAGCTTCGCTTTTTAGTTATGGGTAGTTAGTCATTCAAACATCTAATGTTGAATGATTAACACCTCAACCAAGAGGATATTCCTTTAGCGTAGCACAAAGTTATTTTTCAATTTATTACCTAAACCAACATCACGAATCGTACTTGCACCTTTGTTGCCATAACCTATAATCCTACTGTCACATTCGCATCCTTTATTTCCAAACCATTAGTTTTACTGTCGCAACCGCCTCCTTTATTTTCTAAAACTATAGTCTTACTGTCCCATTCGCACCTTTTATTATCCAAACCAATATCATTAATGTCGTACTTGCACCTTTATCGTCATAACCTATACATTCGCATCCTTTATTGTCCAAACTAGAAGCATTTTCTGACTGACCCGTAGCTTTTTTAGCTGCTCTTATTCATTTGTGCTAGACTTTGTCATATTCGTAGCATGATGTATTTTTATATAACGTTCTGTTTGGAATAGTGAAATGCAATGTAGCTTATTATAAAAGAAGAAAAGTTCTATGATGTTTTTTCAACACACCTCGAAATTAACTCGATTATAGATGACAATTATCTGAAGAAAAAATCACATTTGAGATGGAGAGTTAAAATGCTTATTGTTAAGGAGAGTACATAATGGACATTGACGTCATTGGAGATATACATGGGTGTTATAACGAATTCAAGCTGTTAACAGAAAAACTTGGTTACATATGGTCATCTGGGGTACCATTACATCCTAATAATCGTTGCATAGCATTTGTTGGTGACATAACAGACCGAGGACCGCATTCCATTCGTATGATTAACATCGTTTATTCTTTAGTAAAAAATCAGCATTCATTTTATGTACCAGGTAATCATTGTAATAAACTGTATCGTTTCTTTTTAGGAAATAAAGTACAAGTCACCCATGGATTAGAAACAACGGTCGCTGAATATAATCAGCTTAATGTTTATGAACAACAAGATGTCAAATCTAATTTTATTGAGCTTTATGAGAATGCACCATTATATTATCAAATTAATAATAGCAAACTGATCGTTGCACATGCTGGTATCCGCGCTGATTATATTGGAAGAAACGACAAACAAGTCAAGACGTTTGTACTGTATGGAGACATAACGGGAAAGTTGAATGACGATGGGACACCAATTAGAAGAGATTGGGCTCAAAACTACAATGGAGATAGCTGGATTGTATATGGCCATACACCTGTCAAACAACCTAGAATCATTAATAAAACGATAAATATAGATACAGGTGCTGTATTTGGAGGGAGCTTAACAGCCTTTCGTTACCCTGAGATTGAAACTGTCGCTGTACAATCAACTATGCCATATATTGCTGAGAAATTTAGAACGTTTGAAGAGGATGAGCAACAAAATAATACACAATCATAATACGCTAAAATGTTACAGTTAAATCTCAAAATAGTTCTGCAATCAGGTGAAGGCTTTCTTCACCTGATTGCCCATAAGGGTAGAGTACTCTCCTACTTATCAAATTCAGTCGTAAGTGAATGCATATCATCAGGTAAATTTTTTTGAAAGACTAATTCCTTATATGTAACCGGATGACAAAATGTTAACTTGTGACAATGCAGAGCTTGCCGTTTAATATGTTGCACTGTCCCACCATATAGAGTATCTCCCTCTAATGGGTGACCAATATGCGACATATGAACCCGAATTTGGTGCGTCCTTCCGGTTTCTAAACGTAATTGTACCAATGTATAAGTAGGATACCTTCTTACTACTTGAAAATGAGTAATTGCCTTCTGTCCATCATCCCTAACTTCCCTTTCAATGATACTATTACTTTTCCTTCCAATTGGTGAAGTAATCGTTCCACTATTTAATGTCACCAACCCGTTTACTATAGCGTAGTAAACTCGTTTAATTTGTCCTAACTGTTGTTGTTGTGACAGCAAATGGTGTACATGACGATGCTTCGCTACCAAAACCAATCCAGATGTATCACGATCAAGTCTAGTGACAATGTGGACGGTAATTTGTAAGCCCTGCTCCTTATAATAGTTCAACAAACTATTTGCTAGGGATCCTTGAGGATGTTGACGTGAAGGAATAGTCGGCATATTAGGTGGTTTGTTGATAATTAACAGATACTCATCCTCATAAATAATTTCTAAAGGAATATTTTCCGCTACTATACCCTTACCAATTGGTTCTATTGGGAATACAACTACTACTTGATCACCTTGCTTTAGCCTGTAGCGAACATTCTGAGATTTTCCATTAACAATAATATCTCCACCTGCAAACTTGATATCAGTGAGTGAAGCCTTTGAAATATGTTGCTGCTTCAAAAAATCACGAATGAGCTTATAGTGATCTTTTTCAGAAATTATCCATTGTAATTTAAAGTTTTTCAAATTGTAGTCATTCCTTAACAAATGAATCACGAACACGCTTCCAAAATGGAAACGGTCGAAAGCGAGCAAACCTTATTTTCTCATGAGCAACCCGATATTGTATGGATTTAACCTCTTTATGAAGTAGTGTTAAATGATCTATAGTGATTTGAAAATCCACATCATTTACGGGCTTAAACAAGCATGTATGGTGCCCTGGCAATATTAAAGGTGAGCCAATCGTACGAAACACTCTATTGTTAATAGAAGCCATCTCAGCTACTTGTATAGCCTCTAATGATGGATGTAAAATAGCACCGCCTAGTGCTTTATTATATGCTGTACTGCCTGACGGCGTTGAAACACATAACCCATCACCTCTAAATGTCTCGAAATGCTGACCTTTTATTTCCACGTCCATTACAAGAGACCCCTCAACACTCTTTACAGTACATTCATTTAGGGCTAAATACCTTTGTTCCTTAGCTCCATCTAAGTAACGAATAATTACTTCTAATATTGGGTACTCAATCACTTGATAAGGTGTTTTTGCAATAGCTATAACAAGCTTTTCAATTTCATCTGGAACCCAATCCGCATAAAAACCTAAATGACCTGTATGAACACCTACAAATGCAGTTTTATCGAGTCTGCTTTTATAACGATGGAAAGCATACAATAGCGTACCATCTCCACCTACAGAAACGACTATATCTGGCCGATCCTCATCATATACTAGATCAAAATCTAATAAGTATGTTTTCATTTTATGCATTAATGTATTTGATGTAGTGTCACCTTTTGAAGTTACAGCAAATTTCATTATCAACATCCCTTTTCAAGTAATCAAATGATTAATCTGAATCATGTACTTCCTTTTTCTTAGTAAAGAATGCTTGTGCCTCTTGAATTTCTTCACGGATTAAGGACATCTCCTCATCTAATCTATATGCTGCCTCAGCAGCACTCTTTAAACGAAGCTGGATGTCCTCTGGAAATTGACCGCGATATTTATAATTGAGTGAATGCTCTATTGTAGCCCAGAAATTCATCGCTAATGTTCGTATTTGTATTTCAATAAGAATTTGTTTTTCACCTTTAATCGTTTGCACAGGGTATCGAATAACTACATGATGAGAGCGGTATCCACTCTCTTTATTTTGATTTATATAGTCTCTCTCTTCAATAATTTCAAAATCATTGCGCTTTTGTAACATTTCTACAACTATTTTAATATCATCAACAAATTGACACATAATTCTTAATCCAGCGATATCTTGCATTTCCTCACTTAAGTTACTGAGAGGAATATTTTTTTTTGCTGCTTTATCTAATATACTCGCAATTGGCTTTACACGCCCTGTTACAAATTCAACAACTGAATGCTCAGAATGCATAACAAACTGCGAGCGCATTCCTTTAAGTTTTACTTTTAACTCCTCGACTGCTTGACGATAAGGAGCTAAAAACACGTCCCAATGTTCACCCATATTAAACACCACCATCTACTCTTACGCTGAAAGATTTAGCTCTTTATATATATGTAACAGTATAAAAATCTTTGAGGTTTAACTATGTAACCTAATCAGTTAGTTAAAAATATTTCCTCCACTTTACTAACCATTTCGTCACCATAGTTTGTATTTCCTTCAATATTATTAATTAAGTACTCTAACTCTTCTTTCATATTTTCAAGTTGAAGACGTTGATTCCCCACCTGTAAAACAGCTTGGTAATTATGTAAGAGAAGCTGCTTTAACCCTTTCCAACAAGCATGTGGAATCTCTATATAAACATACTCTTCATCACATTCAATGATATAAATAAAGGCAGTCTGATCTGAATCAACAAGCATTTGCTTCGTATCTTTTCCTTTTGTAATATTAATACTTGTATCATTTGAGCATAGTTGTATGATTTGCTCATTTATTTTGTAACTAGTTATCGTAATTATTTTTCGCATGATGCTCTCCTTCTATAGTGAATGTTGGTTTTATTTTATCACACTCTTGTATATGAAGATAATAATTGCGATTGTCATAAATTAAAGAGATAATGTAATGATACAGGTAGAAGGGACGTATTCAAAGTGACTCAAGAAATTGAAATTGAATTTAAAAATATTTTGACGAAAATTGAATTTAACAACATGCTAAATGCTTTTTCAATAAACAATACACATTTCAAATCCCAGGTAAACTATTATTTCGATACAAACGATTTTGCGCTTAAAAGTAAAGCTTCTGCATTGAGAATCCGTTTAAAAGAAAACGAATATATGCTAACATTAAAGCAGCCAGCCCAAGTCGGCTTACTTGAGACACATCAACCGCTTACAGATGAACAAGCACAACGATTGCTTCGCAACGATTTTTCCATAAATGGAGAGGTTCTTCAGCAATTAAAAAAACTTCATGTTCCAATTAACGAAATAAAGTATTTTGGTTCACTTTCTACAAATAGAGCCGAAATAATATATGAGGGTGGAACGCTAGTTTTTGACCATAGTCATTATTTAACAATAGATGATTACGAAATTGAATATGAAGTAAGAAATTACGAAACTGGATTTGCTACATTTCAAAAACTGTTAAGTAAATTTCAAATTCCTGTACGTAAAACAGAAAATAAAATTCAAAGATTTTATAATTATAAGATTAACAAAGAAGAAAGTTGACAATGAAAATGTTCATTTCATAAATACATAAGGTTGATTTCGAATAAATTGTTGCTTACCTAAGAGCTCACTGTGAATATAGCTAACATTTGGGGGCATCTTTTCTGCTCTAATGGTTATAACAGTTATATAATGACTTCACTTGCTCAATTATAAATGAAAAAAAGCAACAAAGTTTACGGAAAGAGCCATACATAACAAAGAAAAAAAATGAACGAAATGATACCATAGACAAATCAACTAACTTTTGTCACCTCATATTCAATCATTTATATTCTCACAATGTGGCTGATTGGATTTAGCGTTAAAAAAGGACATGCGATCTGTTCACTTTAATAACGTAAGCAACATATTAAAACTTCCTCGTATTTTAGAAAGATAGGTGATTAAATTGAGTATTGATCGTTTAAAAGTTATGATGGAGCTTCAGGCATTGAAAAATTTTCAAGTAAGCTCATCACAAACATCATTAAATGAGTCTCTATTTAAAGAGCTTTTAAATGAATATTTAGTGGATTCAAGTGCTCCAGCAAATGTTTCAGTCCAAAATAGTCAATTAACAACACAAGCATATGCTCAACAACAGCTAAACGGAAGTATCGCAAGTGACAATAGCACTCCAAAAACATATGATGAGATCGTAAATAATGCTGCACAAAAATATAATATTGATCCAAAGTTAATTTTGGCTGTGATAAAGACAGAGTCCAACTTTAACCCAAATGCAGTTAGTCGAGCAGGGGCAACTGGTTTAATGCAATTAATGCCTCCTACAGCTAAGGCGTTAGGTGTTACAAATTTATATGATCCGGAAGAGAATATTGCAGCTGGGACGAAATATTTACGTGATATGCTTAATAGATACGATAACGATCTTGAATTGGCTCTAGCTGCATATAATGCTGGCCCAGGAAATGTAGATAAGTTTGAAGGTATCCCACCATTTAAAGAAACGCAAAACTATGTTAAAAAAGTAACTAATACATATCACTCATTATAAAATTAAAGTGTTTTTTTCTATTATTAATAGCTAAAAACCTTGATAGTACCTCCTTTAATCAGGATGGTATTTTTTTGTGTACGAATTTCAGTGCTCTTTATTTGAGATAACTGTTATAGATTGCTAAAATAAACATACATTTACTAAGTTTTATATAAGCGTAAAGTCCTTAGTCCTCCAAAAGTACTATAAGGAATAAGAGACATCATTGGAAAAAAAAAAATAAAGATGCTTAACCCTTACAAGTGTTGTAGTGCCTTTTCGACTTATGATGAAAATCTTTTTGTCTTCAGTCGAAAAGGTGTAACAATGAGAGAGGTTAGAACTTAGAAATAATCTATTCTACAATAAAAAAGGAGTAGTCAACATGACCGATAAGATGTTAACACCATTTGTCGCAATAGGTGGCGAACAATTCATTGATAAGCTAGTAGATGAGTTCTATCTCCGAGTGAAGCAACATGCTGAGTTGGCTCCTATCTTTCCTAACGACTTAACCGAAACTGCACGTAAACAAAAACAGTTTTTAACACAATATTTAGGTGGACCAAACCATTATACGACTGAGCATGGTCACCCGATGCTACGTGCCCGACATATGCCATTTGAAATTACACCAACTAGAGCAAGAGCATGGTTACAATGCATGAAAGAAGCAATGGATGCAGTAAACCTTAACGGTCCTGTGCGTGAAGAGTTTTATAACAGATTAGTATTAACTGCCCAACATATGATTAACACACCTGATCAAGGAACAGAGACGAAAGGGGTTTCATTTTGAAAAAGCAACAATCAAGTAATATGCAAAACCATACCTTAAGCTCTCATACACCACAAAGAAAGCCATTAGAATTATACATGTTTGTTGATCCGCTTTGTTCTGATTGTTGGGGTCTTGAACCAATCGTAAAAAAATTAATAATTGAATATGGACGTTTTTTTTCATTGCGTCATATAGTTAGTGGAAAATTAGAAACTTTACAACTTAGAAGAAAGAAAAGCCATGAAAATATGGCTATGGTTTGGGAAAGGGCAGCAAGCAGAAGTGGAATGTCATGCGACGGAACAATATGGATGGAAGATCCAATTTCAACACCCTATGCAGTCTCAGTTGCGATTAAAGCAGCAGAGCTTCAAGGTCGAAAATCAGGGAACCGATTTCTAAGAAAAGTACAAGAAGTGCTATTTTTAGAAAAGCAAAACATTTCTAACGAAGAAGTTTTAATTGAATGTGCAAAAGATGTAGGACTTGATGTTGACGAATTTATTAAAGATATTCACTCACCAAGTGCTGCAAGAGCACTACAATGTGACTTGAAAATTACTTCGGAAATGGATGTACAGGAAATACCTACACTCATCCTATTTAATGAACATGTGGAAGATGAAGGGTTAAAAATATCTGGGTGCTATTCTTATGATGTTTATGTGCAGGTCATTCAAGATATGCTCGGTAGAAAAGTGCAAGCAGACCCAGTTCCTCCACTTGAAGTGTTTTTACAGCATTTTAGGTTTGTAGCAACAAAAGAAATATCTGTTGTCTACGATATGTCTTGTAATGACGTAGAACGAGAGATGAAAAAACTTGCATTGCAAAAAAAGGTTGAAAGAGTTCCTGTAAAATACGGGACGTTCTGGAGATATATCCAGTAGCTTCATCACTTTATTAGGGCTGTTCTCCTAAACTTTGTTGCTATTATTCCTAACTTAGAGAATTAAGATGTCCATTTGCGTAACACTCTGCGTTTTGCAGAATAAAGGTAGAGATAAACGATAAGTGACAATGTATTCAAAAATAGCCTTGTAGAAAGAGTCTGACCAATCATGTGTAAGACTCTTTTTCTTTACGTTATTATTATTAAGAAATATACATTGATTGTTTCTTTTCCAACATATATCGATAATGGTAAGTCAATAGTATTACGATTAGCCTGGTGTTTGTATGAATTATTTTTACTCATTCATTGTCCAAACCATATAACCCAACATATATACACACATTGTTCTTGTACTTGGACACCTAGTTAACAAAATTGTAGCAACGCTTTTCACATAGTGACGTTATTACTGAGATAATAACCGAATACAAAAAGTATTCTTAGCATTTTTTCTTACATTTATAGTAGTTAAGTTTACGAAGAGAGACAAATAAAAAAAGCTTAGTAAGCATAAACTAAGCTTTTTTCATGTATGTCTAAAGACAACAAAGGGGATGGGAGAAATTTTCACGGTCAAACAAGGGGTATTGTTTGTTTGTGATTAACTTCACAAGTATAATATAACAGATGAATGAAACAATGGCAACAATTCTGCTCACCCTTTCACAATTTTGTCATACATTACACTTATCCATCATACAATATACATTATAACTACTCGTACCACATTCCAAATATCATTATATTAACGGACAGAAAGGTTGATGGTATGAAACTTGTCGTTGTACTATTTAGTATTTTTTTTATAGTTGCTTTAGCTATACAAATACTTGGGTTAATGCAAATTATTCCGATCTATATTAGCTCTCCTTTACTTTTTATTACTATCTTAAGTTTCATAATCTATCTTAACGATCGTAATCGCTTTCGTGGAGTTTAACTAACTACACCACTTCACATCATTAATAATATAAGTGCGTGCAACCCTCTTATCCATCAGAGCTTGTTGAACAATAAAAAGGAATGGGGATTCCGGGATTCCCATTCCTTTTTCGAGTTATTTTGTTAATAGCTGTTCCATTTCATTCAACTTCTCTTCAAAAACTTGACAAGCTTCTTTAACTGGAGTTGATGAAGTCATGTCAACTCCAGCTTTTTTCAATACTTCAATTGGATAATCTGAACTACCCGCTTTCAAAAAGTCCATATATCTATCCACAGCTGGTTGACCTTCATCAAGGATTTGTTTACTCAAGGCAGTAGCAGCACTGAATCCAGTAGCGTATTGGAATACATAGTAATTGTAATAGAAATGAGGGATTCTTGACCACTCAAGACCGATTTCTTCATCAATGACAAGATCATTTCCAAAATACTTTTTATTTAAATCATAATAAGTCGTTGTTAATAATTCGGCTGTTAACGCTTCACCTGCTTGCGCTTTTTGATGAATAAGATGTTCATATTCAGCAAACATCGTCTGACGGAATACCGTACCACGGAAGCCTTCTAAATAATGATTTAATAAATACAGACGTTTTTGTTCATCATCTATTGTTTTCAATAAATAGTCATTAAGTAGCGCCTCATTACAAGTTGATGCTACTTCAGCTACAAAGATTGAGTAATTTCCATATGGGTATGGCTGGAATTTTCGAGTGTAGTAGCTATGCGCTGAGTGACCAAACTCATGCGCAAGTGTAAATAAGTTATTAACATTATCTTGCCAGTTCATTAGAATATATGGGTTTGTACCATATGTCCCTGATGAATATGCCCCACTTCGTTTGCCTTTAGTTTCATGAACATCTACCCATCGATTATCTAGCCCTTCTTTAATCACGGCTAAGTAATCCTCACCTAACGGAGTAAGACCTTTCATTAAATAATCCTTGGCTTCCTTGTAGGTTACCTCCATTTTCACGTCTTTTACAAGTGGTGTATATAAATCATACATATGAAGTTGATCAACACCTAACAGCTTTTTACGTAAAGAAATGTATTTATGCAATAAAGGAAGGTGATCATTTACTGTATCCACTAAATTATCATAAACTGATTCAGGTATATTATTAGCACTTAATGCTGCATGACGAGCTGACTCATAATTTCTCACTCTTGCATTAAAATTATCCTTCTTCACAGCTCCACTTAATGTACTAGCAAATGTGTTTTTATATTTACCATATGTATCATAAACAGCTTTAAATGCATTTTCTCTAACTTGACGATCTTCGCTCTCTAGGAAGCGTATATAACGTCCATGTGTTACTTCAACCTCATCCCCATTCTCATCTTTTATAGTTGGGAATGTAAGGTCGGCATTGTTAAGCATCCCAAACGTATTACTAGAAGATGCCATCACTTCAGATGCTTGGGCTAACAAAGCTTCTTCACTAGAAGACAGCACATGTGGTCGTTGACGCGTAATATCATCCAATGCCTTCTTATATAACGTTAATTCTTCTTTATTATCTAAAAACTCTTTAAGCTGACTCTCTTCCATGGCAAGGATTTCTGGAACTACATATGATAAAGCGCTAGAAGCTTGTGTGTACAGATTTTTTGCTCTGTCATCTAAACCTTGATAGAAAGAGTTCGTTGTATCTTGATCATAACGCATATGTGCATAAGAATAAAGCTTGCTAAGTCGCATCGTTATTTCATCTTGTAGTTGTAATAAATCATATAAAACTTCTGCAGAATCTGCTAGTTTTCCATTATATTTTTGGACATTTGGAATAAGTGCCTTCACTGCATTAAATTCATTTTCCCACACTTCATCAGATGCAAAAATATCTTCTAATTTCCATGTATCTTCAATACTTATTTCATCTCTTGTAGGTATTTTCTTCACTGCTGCCTGTTCGGACATCGTATAGCCTCCTTAAATTCACAGTTCTAAATTGTTTGAACAATTCATATATAACTATTTATTATTATATGATAGTAACTTATTCATTATATCATAATCCAATAAAACTGCATCTTCAGAAGATTTAGGTAGCGTAAATTCTTTTTTTACTTTAAACCCTTGATGTTTAATTTTTTTTATCACTTGTAATTTCTCTAATAAAAGCAAATATTCTCTAATAGCATTAGCATAATGTGAGTTTGTCACTAAAGGTAATGTTCTAATCGATATTTTATTATTAGTGATTCGTAGGTTCACACAATTAAGTATGTCAGCGAATGTGAAAGTTCCCCCATTACTTTTCATAAGAATATCAACATATATATAAGCTTGCCAAACAATCGGTGGTGTCTCAAACCAATAGGAATAATTAGTAGGTATACCAACTTCCGCTGGAATTAGGCTCGGTGGGATTTTTTTTTCATACAATACATGAAGTAGTTTTTCGAGGTCTTTTGAAGGATAAACCGTACAATATAAACGCCAATACTTCTTTTTATAGGCCCAATTTTCATAAAGTGTTTTCCCATGAAAACCTTTTGATTTAAGCAACTGATAAAATGTACTTGAATGAAGTGGAAGAGAAACTATACCAGAGAGAACTTCAGTTGAAGAGAAGAAAAGTGGATTTTCGTTAAGATAAAACCGCCGTTTATACGGACAAAAGTATATGATCTTGCCATAACGCCCATATAGATCTTGAATAAATAATGATTGAAACTGAGATATCTTCATGCACCGAGAAGTTATTTTCATAAAGCTAGCTGCTAATATCCAAACTGGAATAATACCATATTTTTTATAAGCCGCTGTTCGTTTGGCAAAAAGTTCAGTACTAATCGTAGAACATTGAAACTCAATCGCATATACATGATGATTGTCTCTAATAATTAAATCAGGTCGCTGTTTTATGTTGCTTATATAATGCTCTAGCTTGATAGAAAATGATTGTTTTTTTAACCATTCATATATCTCACTTTTCCCTTCCATATGATACTGAGATTCTGGTTCAATCGAAAATTTACAATTCTCCTTCGTTTGATGTGCAAAGTGAAATATTCTTTTCGTTCCAAGCTTAAGGTACATCATTTCGCCACAAGATGGACAATAAAAGCTTTCGTCTCTTTTTAGAATTTCAAGCTCCTTCCGCGTCCAGTTTTCAACTAATGATACTTGTTTATTATTACTTAATTTTGCGACTAACACATTGTCACCACCCTTTCTATTTGTCATTCAACTAAAATAGCAAAATCCCTTTAGACTATTTACAAAAACTTTGGTGCTAATGATATTTAATTAAAATTGCTAGCACTTATGATAGACAATTGTCAGCGATTTAAAAAATAATTGTTACTGATCGCAAGTTATAAGTTGTTTTACCGTAGCTCGGTGTTAACCTTTTATTTGTATCGGTATATATCTCATTGCCTAATGTATTAGGCTACTATCGGATTAATTGTTGCTTTTCATAATAAGAGCTAAACATGCTTAATAATCGGTTAGGGCATCTTTTCTTCTCTAAAAAACTATAAAAACCATATAATCCACATCAGTTACTCAAATAAAAGCAATAAAGTTTACGAATAAGAGCCTAAATAAAAAAGGGTCTAAACGCAAAGTTTGACCCTCAAAAAAGATATCCTTGTTATAATAGTGGCGACAACAATCGTGCAGTTGACTCATATAAACGAACCCAAATTGGCCTGGTACTAAATTGCTCCTCAGTAATAATATCAGAATGTGCGATGTCATGAATAAAATCATTTGTTAATGCTCGAATACTATTTGTTCGATATAAGAATGCGTTCACTTCAAAATTCAAATGAAAACTTCTCATATCCATATTTGATGTTCCAATTGAGGCAATTTCATCATCCACAATTAGAATCTTACTATGCATAAAGCCTTTTTTGTATTCATATATTTTCGCCCCTGCTTCTAACAGCTCAGGGAAATACGAACGGGATGCATAAAATACAATCTTTTTATCTGGACGTTTAGGCATCAATATTCTTACATCAATTCCGCTTAAAGCAGCAACTTTTAACGCTGTGAAAATATCTTCATCAGGAATAAAGTAAGGCGTTGCAATCCAAACAGATTTTTCTGCGGAAATGATCATAGAAAAAAAGAGCTGCTTTATGATTTCCCATTCGTTATCTGGTCCACCAGCAATTAATTGAACACCGCCCAAGTTCTCTTTATCAATTAACTGTGGAGACAAATAGCTTGGAGTTAACAACTTTTGTCCAGTCATATAGTACCAATCCTGTAAAAAAATCAATTGTAGAGTCCGTACTGATTCACCTTGAACAGCTAAGTGTGTATCTCTCCAAAAACCAAAATAAGAATCTTTACCTAAATATTCATCACCAATATTTAGACCACCTACGAAACCTATTGTTCCATCAATCACTACTATTTTTCGATGATTACGGAAGTTAATTTTGTGGTTTAGAATGGGTAATTTAACTGGAAAAAAAGGAATCATCTCCACCCCAGCTTTTCTCAATTCTTCAATATAGCTTCTTGAAAGTTTCCAGCAGCCAACTGCATCATATAAAAAGCGTACTTGAACGCCATGTTGTGCTCGCTCAATCAAAATATCTTTGATTTGCTGCCCAATGTCATCATGCCTTACGATGTAATATTCAAGGTGTATATGATGTGTCGCCCCTCTTAATGCCTCTAAAATATGAGAAAATGTTTCCTCACCATTTGTAAGCACTTTCGTTTCTGTTGAAAAAGATATTGGGCTTTTACCTAAATTCTGTGCAAGGCGGAAAAGAAGCTGTTGATGCTCCCCCATATGAGTTATTTTTTCCTCACTCCAATATGGTCCACCTTCAATTTTTAAATATGTCTGTTCATCCAACAACGCTTTTTTAGCAAATAACTTACGCTTGCGAAAATTACGACCAAATATTATGTAAAAAATAAAACCTAACAACGGAACACTACCTAAAATGATAAGCCATGTTAATGTTGCTGTTGGATTTCTATTTTCTAAGAAAATAACAAAACCAATGAAAATAACTGATAAACTAATAATTAAACTAGCCGCTCCTAGAATCCAGCCTTCCCAATATTGTTTTGTAACATAAAATAAGATAACTATAATAAATGAAAATACTAAAACCTGTAATGTTTTTTTCATTCCCCACACCGCCTCATACTACAGTTCTTCAATCCTAAGTTAGCAAAATTAATTAAAATTTGCCCACACTAACGTGGGCAAAAGTCCAATTGCATTACTGCATTTAATAACACTCACAAGTATTTTAATAAAGCCGATTTCACTATTTCAGAAATCGGCTTTTATTATCTTGATGGGAAATGATTAGCTATAACCGTCATTGCATCTTCTTTAATGATTTCGTTTCCGTACTCTTCTAGTCGATGAATTGTCACTGTTGTTTCTTGCCCATACTCTAACAACAAGCTTATAATAGCGTCCAATTCATCCCCTATCATGTTTTCTTCATTAAATTCAACATATAAATAATATTGTCCTTCGAATGAAAATAATCGATTCTTGAATGGTGATCCATCTATTCGATGTGACAATGAGATAATATGTTCAAAATCATCAAACCTAAGTAAAAATTCGAGTTGTTCATCATCTACTTGGTTAACATTTTGATTATAATCATCCTTAGCTGGGCTAAATTGTTGATCAAGTAACTCTTCTATTTTCTCATCAACAGGTAATTCCTTTATTCGATCTTCTGATAAAGGAATCTCATACCGATTCCCATCCTTAGAAAGTTGAGCTTTTGTTACGAGTACCTCAAGCCCTTTATCCAATGCTTGGACTTGTATCCATAACGGACCTTCCACCACAAAGTCTTCTTCTTGATGAATTTCATCCATCATTTCCCAAAAAAGTTCTTCACTTCTTTCACGATTATACCATATTTCATCACGGTCAAATCCTCTTTCTTCAATATCTAAATATGAAATATAAAATTTTACAGTATTCTCATTTATTCGTTCAATTTCCATATAATTAACTCCCTTCCATAGGATGTTTTTGAAGGGACTTATTTACCCCCGTGATACACTTTTTCACGATTATAATCATTCTTGTACTTTTATTTTATGACAAATACAAAAGGAATGGAAATAAAAAATACCGATTATTTAAAAACCATCTACTGCCCAATAAGAGCAGACAAAAAGCCTATTTAAACTTAATTAGTCTCTTTTTTATGGACTTGTAGTTAGTTTATCAACATAGCAATGTATCGTCCTTATTCTTTCCATCGAACCTTCTAGAGCGAGATCATTTATATCACGTAATACTATATAAAATGTCGTTTTTTAAAGATGGCCATATATTTGTTATTTACTCGTCATAATGATGAATGTTGCTTACTATACTTGTACTATTAATAAAAAAAGCTGCTTTCGCATTTTTTTATTATGCTACCTAAAAAATAATCACAATATAACCATCTTTGCACCAAACACTAAGATTTCATTAATCTAGTTTAACAGTCGTCATTTAGTAAAAGAATCAGCTAAGTTTACAACAAAGCCATAAAAAAGATAGCGCTATTATTTAGTTAACAGGAGGACGAGAATGGATTTTGATTACGTAATTACAATCATGATGATTATTGGAATTGACATCGTATTAGGCGGTGATAATGCTGTTGTCATTGCCTTAGCAACAAGAAATCTTCCTGAAGCTAAAAGGAATAAAGCTATCTTTATTGGTACTACCTTTGCTATTATTGTTCGTGTTTGTTTAACTATTATTGCAGCTTTATTAATGACTATCCCGTTATTGTACATGATTGGTGGAATATTACTTCTCAGGATTGCTTATCAATTACTCGTGTCAGAGAGCCAAGATCAAGCAACACTTAAAGCGAGTACTTCTTTATATATTGCTATTCGGACAATTGTCTTTGCAGATATTATAATGGGTTTAGACAATGTAATTGCAATAGCTGGAGCCTCACAAGGACATTTGCCACTCGTAATAATTGGTGTGTTAATCTCTGTTCCAATTATTATTTGGGGCAGTAAACTAATACTATACATAATGGATCAATACCCTATTATTATCTATATAGGAGCAAGTATTTTAGCATTTACTGCCGGAAGAATGATTACACATGAATTATATTTTACACAATTTTTTAACCACTATAATTACGCAAAAATCATTATACCATATATTTGCATTTTACTTGTAATTACAGGTGGATATATTAGTAATCGGATCAGAGTAGTTCGTTAAACGGCACAAGACTTTTAAATTAACTAAATCATGATAAGCCTTGTTTGGTCTTGTTAATAAAAACTTGAAATTAAATTCGCCACTCATACATCCACAATTCGCAACTTTATTTCTGTTATTAGCATCTTACGAAAACCAACAAGCTATTCGCTAAAAATCTCAGCCAATGCTATGGCTGCAAATGTTAAAATTTTAATAAATACGTACACAACTGGAGTTCGTGAAGTATTTTCTTCTTTAAAACGATGACACACATAAACAACCAATAGTTGCGTTTTGCTATATTGTTATTAATAGCAGAAAATTTTGCGAAAAGAACCTAAGCTAAAAAACTTCTACATCGAGATGTAGAAGTTTTTTTATATTCCAGATTATTGGTTTACTAATTTTTGCGCTTCTTTCAATTGAAAAGTTCTAACTTTACGCGGTAAAAATCTTCTAATTTCATCTTCGTTGTAACCTACTTGAAGTCTTTTCTCGTCAATGATAATCGGTCTTCGTAACAATCCAGGATTTTCACGAATAAGACTATACAATTCATTCAATGGTAAAGTATCAACATTAACATTTAATTTTTGAAAAGTTTTTGATCTTGTAGATATGATTTCATCTGTTCCTTCTTCTGTCATTCTTAAAATCTCTTTAATTTCTTCGATAGTTAGAGATTCTGAAAATATATTTCGTTCTTTAAATGAAATATCGTGTTCCTCTAACCAAGATCTTGCTTTGCGACAGGAAGTACAACTTGGTGATGAATATAAAGTTACCATTGTTTCTTCACTCCCATAATTTATGTGGATAGAAAGCTCACATAAGAAATAATTTCATAAATTAAAAGTTACCAAAAGTTCAGTATATCTGATAAGAGAATGTTAACGAATTGTACGAGCAAACATGTTGTAACATAAACAATGCTTCAGCTTATATTCTCCACCTTTTGATACTCTCTAAAATGTTATACGTAAATAAACACAAAAAGTTTCAAAAAAAGAAAAAAAAATCTAAATTGAAATAAATCTAAATAAGTAATGTCTATTGATAATTATACAATAAATATATATAGAAAGATATACTTTTTTCAATTAATTATGTGTAAAAAAACCCAGCGACAGCTAGGTTTTTTCTTATATATATTTTATTTTAGTGTAATTTTCTATAAGATGTAATTTGTATTTAATGGTATTGAATCTTTTTGAGCAGGACTGTTTTCTCATTGACAGTATTGAAAATAAGAATTTAAAACGCATACAACTATTTCGCAGCACCTTTCTTACATTAACGATGTTATACATTCGTAAAAACTACTTTGCTTCATTGTACATATAGGGAAAAGTCTCCTGTTAAATTAATTTCGCTTTCCTCCAACACTTCTCCAACCGACTTGTGTATTTGCAGATTGATTAAAAGATTCAGCTTTCTTTCTTCCTCCGAAAAACTTTTCACCAATACCATTTAACATGACTCCCATCATAGCAGTAATACCAATGATTAGTACAGCCACTATAGCAAAATCAGTAAAATAATCAATAACCATTCCAATACCTCCATTGATATATTTCTAACGACCTTCACAAGTAATTTCCTAGTTCAACGGGGTATAATCTACATTTTCTGTATAGGAGTTACCTGCATTCCAAAGTAAAAATTCTTTTACACCATTTTCATTCAAAGCTCTAATTTGATCCTCTACTTCAGTTTTGCCATATGGTTTATAGTTACCATTTCCTAACCAAGAAGCAGTAAAATCTTGGAGCCAAGGTCTAGAGATAGGACTATTAGCTAATTCCTTTAATTTCTCAGCTTCAACCTTAATATATTCTGTAACCAGTTTATATGGCTCTAAATCAGGCTTTTGAATACCAAAATATGTTGTCCAATGACTAGGATAAATCATAGACGAAATAACGTCAACATTTGCTGATATTTTAGAAAAGTTTTGCCCTATCCCAGGAGCTTCAGGCAATGTTGCTGTATAACCAAAAATATCCACCGATACTTTTACGCCATATGGCTTAAGCTTTTCTTTTGCATAGGCAACAAAATCTGTAACTGATTGAACACGTTTTTGAACATTATCTATATCCTTGCTTGCATATTCTCCCATACTGTACGATAAAATTGAATCACGTTTTTCAAATCCTTCTGGAAATCTCACATAATCGAATTGAATTTCTTGAAAACCTAGCTTTGCTGCTTCAATTGCTATACCGACATTATAATCCCAAACTTCTTTTATGAATGGGTTAACGAACGATTCGCCCCGTCTATTTGTCCAAATATTATTTTCTTCAATAAATGACCATTCAGGATATTTATTCGCAAGGACACTGTCTTTAAATACGACAATCCGAGCAATTGGATATATTTTCTTTTCTTCTAGTGTCTTTAACATTTCTACAGGGTCTTTAATATAGTTTTTTCCAATTTCTTTATATGGTTGGTTTTCTGGTATGTATGTCATATTGCCATAATCATCTTTTATGTCTATTACCATTGCATTTAAATCCGATGAATCAACTAAATTAACTAAAGAACCAAATTTATCCCCACCCGCTGAATGGCCTGTCACATAAATCCCTCTTACTGCGTCTGGGTATTCAAAGGACAACCCAGAATCATACATGTATCGAGGTAGCTGTTCAGGTAGGCTCTTTTTCTTTACAACTGACCTTTTTATAACGTGATTACTTACCGAAGTTGACTCTACTTGCTTAGCATACCCATCTGTACCAAACAAAAAGAACAACATACTAGCAGTTATAAGTGTAATAAAATATCCCTTTATATTCATAAATCAGTGTTCCCCCAACTAAGATGAATTAAGTTAATTATAAATCAAATAACTAATTTTTGGGGTAATGTTTATCAAATTCTTTTATTTTTTTGGCTATTTTATGGTTGTAATTCGAGCATTTTAGACAAAGCCATATAATTAACCCCAACAAACTTATTATGATGAATGGTTTATCTAGCTGTTTATATTTGAGTATGACAAAATATTGCGTTTATTAGAAAATAGGACAGCTAGAAGGTAATATCCAACTTACAAGTATAAAACTAGCAGTAAAGGACAAGAAGTGTTAATTACTTAGGCTTGTTTCGCATTAATTGTTGCTTCGCGTACTAAGAAATAAATACGTATACACCAAGCATTCATGACATCTTTTCTTCTCTAAAGACTACAAACACATTAGACACATCAATTACTCAAATGTAAGTTAAAAAAGCAACATAATATACAAAAGAGCCTAAAAAAAGAAGATCCCTTAAAAAAGAGATCTATCGTTACTATTTCCGTTCTTCTTTATAACGTTTGTATTCAGACTCTGAGCAATAGACAAAATGGCCTGGTTTAATTTCTCTCATTGCAGGAGCTTCAGTATCATAATTATGCTGCAAAGGGTCATAAATTATTCTGTTACGAGAGCGCTCATGTTCTGGGTCAGGCAATGGAATTGCCGATAACAATGATTTCGTATAAGGATGAATTGGGTCGTTATAGAGCTCATCACTGCTTGCTAATTCAACAATTTTCCCACGATACATTACACCAATTCGATCGCTAATATACTTGACCATCGAAAGATCATGCGCAATAAATAAATATGTCAAACCTTTTTCTTTTTGCAACTGTTTCATCAAGTTCACAACTTGAGCTTGAATAGAAACATCCAAAGCTGAAATAGGCTCGTCTGCAATGATAAATTCTGGGTCTACTGCTAGTGCCCTTGCAATCCCTATACGTTGTCTTTGTCCGCCACTGAATTCATGGGGATATCGACTCGCATGCTCTCGATTAAGTCCAACAATTTCTAGCAATTCATGGACTCTATTCATTCGATCTTGCTTAGAAGAAGCGAGACCATGAATATCAATTCCTTCTGCTATAATGTCAGATACTTTCATCCGTGGGTTAAGTGACGCATATGGATCCTGAAAGATCATCTGCATTTTTCTATTAAAAGATTTTAATTCCTTTTTGGACTTCTTCCCGTGGACATTCTCCCCACCAAAAATAACTTTGCCATCAGTTGCATCATATAAACGAATGACCGTTCTTCCTGTAGTAGATTTTCCACAACCTGATTCTCCAACTAAGCCAAACGTTTCACCTTTATATATATCAAAGGAAATACCATCAACAGCTTTTACTGTGTTTTCTTTACTAACTTTAAAATGCTGTTTAAGATCTTGAATTTCCAACAATTTTTCTCTTCTATTCGTCATTTTCATTTACCCTCTTTCATGTCTGCGTTTGAAAGATTCATATTGCTTTTTCATACGCTGCACTATTTCAGGTGGCTCAACTTTCGGTGCGCTTTCATGTAATAACCATGTTTTTGCATAGTGAGTATTTGATACTTTAAACATCGGGGGTTCCATTTCAAAATCAATTTTCAGCGCGTATT